>NZ_JBFRTU010000005.1:0-55477 GCF_041474275.1 Vibrio sp. 10N.222.52.B7
GCTGTGAAGCCAGATAGGAAGTGGTACTTCGTTTGTTCTGGAGTCAGTTTAGATACTGGCGGTAGAACACCAAATGCATCAGCGGTCAGGAAGATAACTTTTTGAGCGTGACCGGCTTTTGATACTGGTTTAACAATGTTGTCGATGTGATGAATCGGGTAAGAAACACGAGTGTTCTCTGTTTTTGAACCGTCATCAAAATCGATAGAACCATCGCCACGAACCGTTACGTTCTCTAGTAGTGCATCACGACGGATTGCGTTGTAGATTTCAGGTTCAGCTTCTTTAGATAGACGAATTGTCTTCGCGTAACAACCACCTTCAAAGTTGAAGATACCATCGTCATCCCAACCGTGCTCATCATCACCGATTAGCTCACGTTTAGGATCGGTTGATAGGGTTGTTTTACCAGTGCCTGATAGACCGAAGAAAATAGCGACATCGCCTTTCTCGCCAACGTTTGCACTACAGTGCATTGAAGCAATACCTTGTAGAGGTAGTAGGTAGTTCATCATTGCGAACATACCTTTTTTCATCTCACCGCCGTACCAAGTACCGCCAATGATCTGAACACGTTCAGTCAGGTTGAAAGCGACAAAGTTCTCAGAGTTTAGACCTTGTTTCTCCCAGTTAGGGTTGGTTGTTTTAGCACCGTTCATTACCACGAAATCAGGTTCGAACGTTGCTAGTTCTTCGTCGGTTGGACGAATGAACATGTTCTTAACGAAGTGCGCTTGCCACGCTACTTCAGTGATAATACGCACACTTAAACGCGTATCTGGGTTAGCACCACAATAACCGTCGATGACAAACAGACGCTTGCCAGATAGCTGAGTTGTTACAAGCTCTTTCAGCTCGTCCCATACTTCAGTGGTAATCGGTTTGTTGTCATTTTTGCCTTGATCTGACCACCACATGGTATCGCGTGTTGTGTCATCTTTAACAATGTACTTATCTTTTGGTGAGCGGCCAGTAAAGATACCAGTATCAACCGCAACGGAGCCTAGTTCCGTTACTACGCCTTTTTCGTAGCCTTCTAGACCCGGCAGTGTTTCTTCAACGAATAACTGCTCGTAGCTAGGATTACGAAGAACTTCGGTAACGCCAGTCAGTCCGTGCTTAGTTAGATCAATTTGTGCAGCCTTAGTATGTTCCATAACGGTCATAGGTGCTCCTTGTAGGATATTTTGTAGGGATTTTGTAATAATTTTTTATTGTTATCTGCTCACCATGCTAGCAACGAGGCTCGGGGGAAACAGGGATACAGCTCAAAAAATATCCATATTAACCTTGGGGTTTTAAGCGCCTCGTCACATATTGGCCCAACTAGTCTATCCTGTACGCAAACCTTTGCGCTAGGGGCGAGAACATTATTAATTGATTAAAATTAAGCGGTGATTTTATTACGAGATGTTACGGAGTTTGCGCTATTTTGATCACAAAAAAGGCCAGCTGAGGGCTGACCTTTTTGGGGTAAATTACGTGTTTTTGGTACGCCGTAAATTAATGAACCGTATTGCTGCCTTTATCTGCTGCTTCTGCGTACAGTGCATCAACATCATTCTTGTCGAACGAGTAGTTTGTGCCACAGTAATCGCAGTGTAGACCAACGCTTCCTTCGGTGCTTAGGATGTCGTAGATCTCTTCTTGAGCAACGGTAATGATAGCAGCGCCACTTCTTTCGCGTGAACAGCCACAGAAGAACTCAACCGGTTGTGGTGTGAATAGCTGTACTTTCTCTTGGTTGTACAAACGGTAAAGCAGTTCGTTCGCTTCTAGAGTGAATAGCTCTTCGTTTTTCACGGTGTCTGTTAGTTGCTCTAGGTGCTCGAAGTCGTCTGGAGTACCGGTGCCGTCAGGCATTACTTGTAGCAACATACCTGCAGCGTGTGCTTTGCCTTCATGCTCGCCAGTGCGCAGCCATAGACGAGTCTTAAGCTGTTCAGAGTTAGCGAAGTAGCCTTCAAGCACTTGTGCAAGCGTGTCACCTTCAAGACCAACGATACCTTGGTAACGCTCACCTTTCTTAGGATCGATAGTGATCACTAGATGACCTTTACCCATTAGGGCGTGTAGACCTGCGTCGTCTGCGATATCGCCTTCAAAGCGAGCAACACCACGGATCTTCTGATCGTGATCGCCATTGATAACTGCTAGAGATACTGGGCCGTCACCTTGCAGCTGCATCGTGATAGAACCTTCAAACTTTAGGGTCGCCGTTAGTAGCGTCGTTGAAACCAGTAGCTCACCCAACAGCTTTTGTACTGGAGCTGGGTATTCCTTGCTAGAAATAATCTGTTGGTACGCTTCGTCCATCTGTACCAATTCACCACGTACTGATAGGTCTTCAAATAGGTAGCGATTTAAAACATTACTTGTAGACATTGGGTCTGCCATTTGGCTATTCCTTCTAGCTTATTGAGTCTTGAACTTGATGATGTCACGACGTTGCTTTTTATCTGGGCGACGTTCTGGTGCTGGGCTATGAGCATTTAGCTTGCGCTGTTGTGCAAACTCTTCTCTTTTTGCCAAGCTTTCGGTGGTTTCTTCATAGAGGGTTTGAGCGATCGGGGCTCCACCACGATGGGCTGAGATTTTCTCGATCGTTACCGTCTTTTCTTCATTACCTTGGCGCAGTGTAATCACAGCCCCAAGTTCGACAATTTTACTTGGCTTGCTGCGCTGACCATTATAGTGGACTTTGCCACCATCGACCATGTTGCGAGCAATAGACCGGGTTTTGTAAAAACGAGCTGCCCACAACCATTTATCGAGTCTGACAGCTTCATTAGCAGTTTTCATATAGGGCTGTGCCTTATTAAGTGAGAAATGAATGCGGTTTAACTGTAACGAACAGTGCGCAACATGTTTTTGATGATGCTTATCACATTAAGTAGAAGCTTAAAGTGGAGGCGGTTGGCATTTTTTTCAAGTCATAATACAAAATAGCCATGTTATGCCGATTTATCGATTTGCTATGATATAGTTCAGGATCTTATTGCTTAAATAAGCTTGGTATCGAACGAATGAATAAAAAAGCTGAAAGTTTAATGATTTGCAGCGTTTGTCGTCATGAAAAGGGACTAGGAAAGTGAACTTTTTAGAGCTCAAAAATCGCGTAGGGAATTCTCCTATGTTGAGCCGCTTATTAGAGAATGGATTTGTACTTCAGCAGAAACTAAGCTTAGCGACCTGTTGTGTATTGATTGCAGCTTCCGCATGGATCTTAGGGCAGCTTGCATGGTTTATCGAACCTGCTGAGCAAACTATCGCGCCTTGGACAGCAACGGCTTCATCGTCTTCAGCACCTCAATCGACCCTTGATATCTCTTCTTTGCAGCAGAGCAACATGTTTGGTGCTTACAACCCAAGCACGCCCGCTGTGGTTGAACAGCAAGTTATCCAAGATGCGCCTAAGACGCGATTAAACCTCGTTTTAGTGGGTGCAGTCGCGAGCTCGAATCCAAAACTGAGCTTAGCGGTGATCGCCAATCGCGGCACGCAAGCGACCTACGGAATTAATGAAGAGATTGAAGGCACTCGAGCCAAGTTAAAAGCGGTATTAATCGACCGCGTTATCATTGATAACTCAGGACGAGACGAAACCTTGATGCTTGAAGGTATTGAGTACAAGCGTTTGGCTGTATCAGCGCCTGCGCCACCTCGTAGCTCTTCTTCGGTTCGTGGTAATAATCCGGCTTCAGCAGAAGAGAAGCTTGATGAAATTAAAGCGAAGATAATGAAAGATCCGCAACAAATCTTCCAATATGTTCGACTGTCTCAGGTGAAGCGTGACGATAAAGTGATCGGTTATCGTGTGAGCCCTGGCAAAGATTCAGAACTTTTTAACTCTGTTGGGCTCCAAAACGGAGATATTGCCACTCAGTTAAATGGACAAGACCTGACAGACCCTGCTGCTATGGGCAACATATTCCGTTCCATCTCAGAACTAACAGAGCTAAATCTGGTGGTCGAGAGAGATGGTCAACAACATGAAGTGTTTATTGAATTTTAAAACTTTGCGTCTAACGAAGGACGAAAGTGTAGGAGAAGTACGTGAAGCATTGGTTTAAGAAAAGTGCATGGTTATTGGCAGGAAGCTTGATCTGCACACCCGCAGCCATCGCGAGTGATTTTAGTGCCAGCTTTAAGGGCACTGACATTCAAGAGTTTATTAATATTGTTGGCCGCAACTTAGAGAAGACCATCATCGTTGAACCTTCGGTACGCGGGAAAATTGATGTGCGCAGTTATGACGTACTCAATGAAGAGCAATATTACAGCTTCTTCTTAAACGTATTAGAGGTGTATGGCTACGCGGTCGTTGAAATGGACTCGGGTGTTCTTAAGATCATCAAAGCCAAGGATTCGAAAACATCGGCAATTCCAGTCGTTGGAGACAGTGATACGATCAAAGGCGACAACGTGGTGACACGTGTTGTGACGGTTCGTAATGTCTCGGTGCGTGAACTTTCTCCTCTGCTTCGTCAACTAAACGACAATGCAGGCGCGGGTAACGTTGTGCACTACGACCCAGCCAACATCATCCTTATTACAGGCCGAGCGGCGGTAGTAAACCGTTTAGCTGAAATCATCAAGCGTGTTGACCAAGCGGGTGATAAAGAGATTGAAGTCGTTGAGCTAAAGAATGCTTCTGCGGCAGAAATGGTACGTATCGTTGATGCGTTAAGCAAAACCACTGATGCGAAAAACACACCTGCATTTCTACAACCTAAATTAGTTGCCGATGAACGTACCAATGCGATTCTTATTTCCGGTGACCCTAAGGTACGTAGCCGTTTAAGAAGGTTGATTGAACAGCTTGATGTGGAAATGGCAACCAAGGGCAACAACCAAGTAATTTACCTTAAATACGCCAAAGCAGAAGATTTAGTCGATGTGCTGAAAGGCGTGTCGGACAACCTGCAATCAGAAAAGCAATCTTCAACCAAAGGCAGCTCATCGCAACGTAACCAAGTGATGATCTCCGCTCACAGTGATACCAACTCGTTGGTGATTACCGCACAACCGGACATCATGAATGCGCTTCAAGATGTGATCGCACAGTTGGATATTCGTCGTGCTCAAGTATTGATTGAAGCCCTAATTGTCGAGATGGCAGAGGGTGATGGCATTAACCTTGGTGTGCAATGGGGTAACCTTGATACTGGTGCTGTGATTCAGTATGGCAACACAGGTGCGTCAATCGGTGGCGTAATGGTTGGTTTAGAAGAAGCGAAAGACACTGAAACGACCACCGCAGTCTATGATGATAATGGCGCCTTTTTGCGTAATGAAACGACCACAGAATCCGGTGACTACTCAACGTTAGCTTCTGCTCTTTCTGGCGTTAATGGCGCGGCAATGAGCGTAGTGATGGGTGACTGGACTGCCTTGATCAGTGCAGTAGCGACCGATTCAAATTCAAATATCCTATCTTCTCCAAGTATCACCGTGATGGATAACGGCGAAGCGTCGTTCATTGTGGGCGAAGAGGTGCCTGTTTTAACTGGCTCGACCGCAGGCTCAAGTAACGATAACCCATTCCAAACGGTTGAACGTAAAGAAGTGGGTATCAAGCTAAAAGTCGTGCCACAAATCAATGAAGGTGACTCAGTTCAGCTGCAAATAGAACAAGAAGTATCGAACGTATTAGGCGCAAACGGGGCAGTAGATGTTCGTTTTGCTAAGCGTCAGCTAAATACGTCAGTGATTGTTCAAGACGGTCAAATGCTGGTGCTGGGTGGCTTGATTGACGAGCGAGCGCTGGAAAGTGAATCTAAGGTGCCGTTCTTGGGCGATATCCCTGTTCTAGGACACCTGTTCAAATCAACCAGTACTCAGGTTGAGAAAAAGAACCTAATGGTATTCATCAAGCCGACCATTATTCGTGATGGTATGACGGCCGATGGTATTACTCAGCGTAAATACAACTTTATTCGTGCTGAGCAGTTGTATAAGTCAGAGCAGGGCCTGAAGCTGATGGATGACGATAATATTCCAGTACTGCCTAAATTTGGCGAAAGCATGAATTACCCGGCTGAACTTCAAGCCTTCATTGATCAGATGGAAACAGAATAATGGCTGAATTGGTAGGGGCGGCACGTACTTATCAGCGCTTGCCGTTTAGCTTTGCGAATCGCTATAAGATGGTGTTGGAGTATCAACATCCAGAGCGCGCACCGATACTTTATTATGTTGAGCCACTGAAATCGGCGGCGATCATTGAAGTGAGTCGTGTTGTGAAAAATGGTTTCACGCCACAAGCGATTACTCTCGATGAGTTTGATAAAAAACTGACCGATGCTTATCAGCGTGACTCGTCAGAAGCTCGTCAGCTCATGGAAGACATTGGTGCAGATAGTGATGACTTCTTCTCACTAGCGGAAGAACTGCCTCAAGACGAAGACTTACTTGAATCAGAGGATGATGCACCAATCATCAAGTTAATCAATGCGATGCTGGGTGAGGCGATCAAAGAGGGTGCTTCGGATATTCATATCGAAACCTTTGAGAAATCACTGTCGATCCGTTTCCGTATTGATGGTGTGCTGCGTGATGTGTTGGCGCCGAGCCGTAAACTGGCTCCGCTGCTCGTGTCACGTGTAAAGGTTATGGCTAAATTGGATATTGCGGAAAAACGCGTGCCACAAGATGGTCGTATTTCTTTGCGTATTGGTGGCCGAGCGGTTGATGTTCGTGTTTCAACCATGCCTTCTTCGCACGGTGAGCGTGTGGTAATGCGTCTGTTGGACAAAAACGCCACTCGTCTAGACTTGCACAGTTTAGGTATGACAGCAGAAAACCATGAAAACTTCCGTAAGCTGATTCAGCGCCCACACGGCATTATCTTGGTGACCGGCCCGACAGGTTCAGGTAAATCGACGACCCTGTACGCAGGCCTGCAAGAACTCAACAGCAATGAACGAAACATTTTAACCGTTGAAGACCCGATCGAATTCGATATCGATGGCATTGGTCAAACACAAGTGAACCCTAAGGTTGATATGACCTTTGCGCGTGGTTTACGTGCGATTCTTCGTCAAGATCCCGATGTGGTAATGATTGGTGAGATACGTGACTTAGAGACCGCAGAGATCGCTGTTCAAGCCTCTTTGACCGGTCACTTAGTTATGTCGACCCTTCACACCAATACGGCAATCGGTGCAATTACGCGTCTGCGTGATATGGGCATCGAACCCTTCTTGATCTCTTCTTCGCTGCTGGGTGTTTTGGCTCAGCGCCTGGTTCGTACTTTATGTAACGAATGTAAAGAACCTTATGAAGCCGATAAAGAGCAGAAGAAACTGTTTGGGTTGAAGAAGAAAGAAAGCCTGACGCTTTACCATGCCAAAGGTTGTGAAGAGTGTGGCCATAAGGGTTATCGAGGTCGTACTGGTATTCATGAGCTGCTGATGATTGATGACTCAGTACAAGAGCTGATTCACAGTGAGGCTGGCGAACAGGCGATTGAGAAAGCAATTCGTGGCACAACACCAAGTATTCGAGATGATGGCTTGAGCAAAGTTCTGAAAGGGGTAACGTCCTTAGAAGAAGTGATGCGTGTGACCAAGGAAGTCTAGTATGGCGGCATTTGAATACAAAGCGCTGGATGCCAAGGGTAAGAGCAAAAAGGGCTCGATTGAAGCGGATAACGCTCGTCAGGCTCGCCAGCGCTTAAAAGAACAAGGCTTGATGCCGGTTGAGATGACCGAAGCTAAAGCTAAAACGACGAAAGGTGCACAGCCTTCGACCAGCTTTAAGCGTGGTATCAGCACGCCAGACCTTGCTTTGATTACTCGCCAAATTTCCACCTTGGTGCAATCAGGCATGCCGCTAGAAGAGTGCTTGAAAGCCGTGGCGGAGCAATCTGAAAAGCCACGTATTCGAACCATGTTACTGGCGGTTCGTTCGAAGGTAACGGAAGGTTATTCGCTAGCCGATAGCTTGGCTGATTACCCACATATCTTTGATGAACTGTTTAGAGCCATGGTCGCGGCTGGTGAGAAATCGGGTCACTTAGATGCGGTATTGGAGCGACTGGCTGATTACGCAGAAAACCGTCAGAAGATGCGCTCTAAGTTGCTGCAAGCGATGATCTACCCTGTGGTGCTGGTGGTGTTTGCGGTGACGATTGTTTCGTTCCTGCTGGCAACCGTGGTACCTAAGATCGTTGAACCGATTATCCAAATGGGCCAAGAACTTCCTCAATCGACACAATTTTTATTGGCATCGAGTGAATTTATCCAGAATTGGGGCATCCAATTACTGTTGTTGATCATCGGTGTGATTGTGTTGATTAAGACCGCTCTGAAAAAGCCGGGTGTTCGCATGAGTTGGGATCGCAATCTATTAAGCATTCCACTGATCGGCAAGATCGCGAAAGGAATTAATACCTCTCGTTTTGCACGAACACTCTCTATCTGTACCTCGAGTGCGATTCCTATCCTTGAGGGGATGAAGGTTGCGGTTGATGTAATGTCGAATCACCATGTGAAGCAACAAGTACTGCAGGCGTCAGACAGTGTTAGAGAAGGGGCAAGCCTGCGTAAAGCGCTCGATCAAACCAAACTCTTCCCTCCAATGATGCTGCATATGATCGCCAGTGGTGAGCAGAGTGGTCAGTTAGAGCAAATGCTAACAAGAGCGGCAGATAACCAGGATCAAAGCTTTGAATCGACCGTGAATATCGCGTTAGGTATCTTTACGCCAGCACTTATCGCTTTGATGGCAGGCTTAGTGCTGTTCATTGTGATGGCGACTCTGATGCCGATGCTTGAAATGAATAATTTGATGAGTGGTTAATCAACTGCTCATAAGACGTTAGTTTTTGGATTAACGAGAAGAAGGACATTATTACCTTCAACTCGCTGTCTGTAATTTGGAGAAAATAATGAAAAACAGAATGAAGAAACAATCAGGCTTTACCCTATTAGAAGTGATGGTTGTTGTGGTTATCCTTGGCGTATTGGCGAGCTTTGTTGTACCTAACCTATTGGGTAACAAAGAGAAGGCTGACCAACAAAAAGCCATCACTGATATTGTGGCGCTAGAGAACGCGCTAGATATGTACAAACTGGATAACAGCGTTTACCCAACAACGGATCAAGGTCTTGATGCATTGGTTTCTAAGCCAAGCAGCCCAGAGCCTCGTAACTACCGCGACGGTGGCTACATCAAGCGTCTGCCAAACGACCCATGGGGTAACGAGTACCAATACCTAAGCCCTGGTGATAACGGCACTATCGATATTTTCACTCTTGGTGCTGATGGCCAAGAAGGTGGTGAAGGTATTGCGGCGGATATCGGCAACTGGAACATGCAGGATTTCCAATAAGCTTCAGCTTATTGTTTGATTCGTTATTGATGCTTGATACGTTATTGATGGTAGGACGTAAACAGATGGAGTCTAAAGGTGAAAACTAAGCAAACACAGCCAGGTTTCACCTTGATTGAGATTCTCTTGGTGTTGGTACTACTGTCAGTAACGGCGGTTGCGGTGATCGCGACCATTCCTACCAATAGCAAAGATGTTGCTAAAAAATACGCTCAAAGCTTTTATCAGCGAGTTCAATTACTCAATGAAGAGGCTATTTTGAGCGGCTTAAATTTTGGCGTTCGAGTTGATGAAAAGAAATCGACCTATGTACTGATGGCGCTTAAGTCTGAAGGCTGGCAAGAAGTCGATTTTGAAAAAATCCCCTCTTTAACTGAACTACCGGAAGAACTCGCATTGTCACTGACCTTAGGTGGTGGCGCATGGGAAGACGATGATCGGTTGTTCAACCCAGGAAGCTTGTTTGATGAAGATATGTTTGCTGATCTTGAAGAGGAAAAGAAGCCGAAACCACCACAGATCTACATCTTGTCGAGTGCTGAAATGACGCCATTTGTATTGTCGTTTTATCCAAATACCGGAGACACCATACAAGATGGTTGGCGTATTCGAGTATTGGACAATGGTGTGATTCGACTGCTAGAACCGGGAGAAGAAGATGAAGAGGAATAACCGTTCTCCTTATCGTTTTCGTGGTATGCCCCTTGGTTCTCGAGGAATGACGCTGCTTGAGGTATTGGTTGCGCTCGCTATCTTTGCGACTGCGGCGATCAGTGTGATTCGTGCTGTTACTCAGCACATCAATACCCTCAGTTATCTCGAAGAAAAAACCTTCGCGGCTATGGTCGTTGATAATCAAATGGCTTTGGTGATGCTGCATCCTGAGAAGCTAAAAAAAGCGCAGGGCACACAAGAGTTGGCCGAGAGAGAGTGGTTTTGGAAGGTCACGCCAATCGATACTAGCGATGATTTATTAAAGGCGTTTGATGTGAGTGTGGCAACCAGTAAACAAGCTTCTCCAGTGGTCACGGTGCGCAGCTATGTGGTCAAGTAAAAGCGTGTCGTTAGCTCAGAGCAAGTCGCTAAGTAAGAGCATGTCCGCCAATAAGCGTGTGCCTCGTAAACAAGGACTATCTTCGAAAGGGAGAGGCTTTACCTTAATTGAGGTTTTGGTCTCGATCGCTATCTTTGCCACGTTAAGCATGGCGGCTTATCAGGTAGTCAATCAGGTTCAGCGCAGCAACGAGCTTTCAATCGAGCGCAGTGCTCGTTTAAATCAACTGCAACGTAGCTTAGTCATTTTAGATAATGATTTTCGCCAGATGGCGGTGCGACAATTTCGTACCAACGGTGAAGAAGCATCATCTAAGCTGATCTTAATTAAAGAGTATTTACTGGATTCCGACAGCGTTGGCATCATGTTTACTCGCCTTGGCTGGCATAACCCACAGCAGCAGTTTCCTCGCGGAGAAGTCACCAAAGTGGGTTACCGCATTAAAGAAGAAACGCTTGAGCGTGTGTGGTGGCGCTACCCCGATACTCCTGCAGGACAAGAAGGTGTGATTACGCCTTTGCTTGATGATGTTGAAAGCTTGGAATTCGAGTTTTATGACGGAAGCCGCTGGGGGAAAGAGTGGCAAGCCGACAAATCGCTACCGAAAGCGGTAAGGTTAAAGCTAACCTTGAAAGATTATGGTGAGATAGAGCGTATTTATCTCACCCCTGGTGGCACGCTAGATCAGGCCGATGATTCTTCAAACAGTGACTCTTCAAGTAGTAATGAGGGGAATAATGACTCATCGAACTAATAAGTTTGCACTGACAAGGTCTGCCATGGGGCGCAAGCAGCGAGGTGTTGCGCTGATCATTATCCTGATGCTACTGGCGATAATGGCAACCATCGCAGGCAGTATGTCGGAACGCCTGTTTACTCAATTTAAGCGCGTGGGCAATCAACTGAATTACCAACAGGCTTACTGGTACAGCATTGGTGTCGAAGCGCTGGTGCAAGACGGCATTAGGCAAAGCTACAAAGACAGTGATACCGTCAACTTGAGTCAACCATGGGCGTTAGAAGAACAGGTATACCCGTTGGATTATGGTCAAGTTAAAGGCCGTATTGTTGATGCTCAGGCATGTTTTAATCTCAATGCGTTGGCTGGTGTGGCGACGACTTCAAGTAACCAAACACCTTATTTAATTACGGTTTGGCAAACCTTGTTGGAAAACCAAGATATTGAGCCTTATCAGGCCGAGGTTATCGCACATTCAAGCTGGGAATTTGTTGATAGTGATACCCGAACCACCTCTTCAGCAGGTGTCGAAGACAGTACTTATGAGGCGATGAAGCCATCTTATTTGGCAGCGAATGGCTTAATGGCCGATGAGTCCGAGCTACGCGCGGTTTATCAAGTCACGGGTGAGGTGATGAATAAGGTTCGCCCCTTTGTTTGTGCTTTGCCGAGCGACGATTTCCGTTTGAATGTGAATACTCTTACGGAAAAGCAGGCGCCGTTATTGGAAGCGATGTTTGCCCCCGGCTTAAGTGAATCGGATGCCAAACAGCTGATAGACAAACGCCCATTCGATGGTTGGGATACGGTGGATGCGTTTATGGCTGAACCTGCCATTGTGGGTGTGAGTGCCGAAGTTAGTAAAAAGGCGAAAGCATATTTAACTGTAGATAGCGCCTATTTTGAGCTTGATGCAGAGGTATTAGTTGAGCAGTCACGTGTACGTATACGGACGCTTTTCTATAGTAGTAATCGAGAAACAGTGACGGTAGTACGCCGTCGTTTTGGAGGAATCAGTGAGCGAGTTTCTGACCGTTCGACTGAGTAGCGAACCACAAAGCCCTGTGCAGTGGTTAGTTTGGTCGACAAGCCAACAAGAAGTGATAGCAAGTGGCGAACTGTCTAGCTGGGAGCAGCTGGATGAGTTAACGCCTTACGCTGAAAAGCGTAACTGTATCGCTTTATTGCCGGGAAATGAATGCTTAATTAAGCGTGTTGAGATCCCGAAAGGTGCTGCTCGCCAGTTCGATTCTATGCTGCCGTTTTTATTAGAAGACGAAGTCGCACAAGATATCGAAGACTTACACCTGACTATTTTAGAGAAAGACGCAACGCACGCGACAGTGTGTGGTGTGGAACGTGATTGGCTTAAGCAGGCGCTGGATACTTTCCGCGAAGCGAACATTATCTTTCGTAAAGTATTGCCTGATACCTTAGCGTTGCCTTTAGAAGATCAGGGCATCAGTGCGCTGCAGATCGACCAACATTGGTTATTGCGTCAAAGCAACTATCAAGCAGTGTCGATCAATGAGGCGTGGCTAGCGATGTTCTTACAAAGCGATTGGGTTGCCTTAGATGACGAAGAGCAATCACCAACGATTTTTAGCTACACCGCACTGCCAAGTGATGACGTTCAACTGCAAAGTGGCATTGAGTGGCAAGCTAAACCTGCGGAACTGGTGATGTCTTTACTGAGCCAACAAGCCATTACAAGTGGCGTAAACTTACTGACTGGCACCTTTAAAACCAAATCTTCATTCAGTAAGTACTGGCGTGTATGGCAAAAAGTAGCGATCGCAGCTTGTTTGCTGGTGGCGGTGATCGTCACT
This sequence comes from Vibrio sp. 10N.222.52.B7, assembly GCF_041474275.1. Classification (NCBI taxonomy): domain Bacteria; kingdom Pseudomonadati; phylum Pseudomonadota; class Gammaproteobacteria; order Vibrionales; family Vibrionaceae; genus Vibrio; species Vibrio sp. 10N.222.52.B7. The sequence continues at coordinate 12,960 of NZ_JBFRTU010000005.1, forward strand.
CAGCAAGTCTTAAAGGTTCAGCAGTACGAAGCACAAGCCGAAGCGTACCGAACGGAGAGTGAACGTATTTTTAGAAGCGTACTTCCGGGCAAGCAACGTATTCCGACGGTCAGCTACCTTAAGCGCCAGATGAACGACGAAGCTAAGAAGTATGGTGGCTCGGGTGATGGAGATTCCTTACTTGGATGGCTAGCGTTACTGCCAGAAACTTTAGGACAAGTGAAAGCCATCGAAGTGAATAGTATTCGCTACGACGGCAACCGCTCAGAGGTGAGATTGGAAGCGAAAAGTACTGACTTCCAATATTTCGAGACTGCGCGAGTGAAACTTGAAGAGAAGTTTACCGTTGAGCAAGGGCCATTGAATCGTAATGGTGATGCCGTATTTGGCAGCTTTACTCTTAAACCCCATCAATAACCTGCGTAAGGAGATCAGTGATGAGAAATATGATTGAGCCACTCCAAGCGTGGTGGACTTCAATAAGTCAAAGAGAGCAACGACTAGTGATTGGTTGCTCAATTCTATTGGTGGTCGGTGTCGTTTATTGGGGGCTAATCCAGCCACTCAGTCAGCGAGCTGAACTTGCGCAGACCCGCATTCAAAGCGAGAAGCAACTACTGGCTTGGGTAACCAATAAAGCCAATGAAGTGGTTGAGCTAAGAGGCAGCGGTGGCATCAGTGCGAGTCAACCTTTGAATCAATCTGTGCCTGCTTCTATGCGTCGCTTTAATATCGAGCTGATACGTGTACAACCACGTGGCGAGATGTTGCAAGTGTGGGTAAAACCTGTGCCTTTTAATAAGTTCGTTGACTGGCTTACATACCTGAAAGAAAAACAGGGTGTTGAGGTCGAGTTTATGGATATTGATCGCTCTGATAACCCTGGGGTTATTGACGTCAACCGACTACAGTTTAAACGAGGTTAATGTGAAACGCGGTTTATCTTTTAAGTATGGCCTGCTCTTCAGTAGCATCTTTATCGTCTTTTTCTCGGTCAGCTTGTTGCTGCACTTGCCGGCTTCTTTTGCTCTCAAGCAGGCTCCTGCTGTGCGCGGCTTGAGTATCGAAGGCGTGGAGGGCACCGTTTGGCAAGGCAGCGCTAACAACATCGTGTGGCAGCGCATCAATTACGGTTCAGTGCAGTGGGATTTCCAGTTTTCTAAGCTATTTCAAGCCAAAGCAGAACTGGCGGTTCGTTTTGGTCGTAACAGTGACATGAACTTATCAGGTAAAGGGCGTGTCGGGTACAGCATGAGCGGCGCGTACGCAGAGAACTTAGTAGCTTCAATGCCTGCTATGAACGTGATGAAATACGCTCCAGCTATTCCAGTACCGGTTTCTATTGGTGGACAAGTTGAACTGACGATCAAGCATGCGGTTCACGCTCAGCCTTGGTGTCAATCTGGCGAAGGTACACTGGCTTGGTCTGGTGCCGCAGTCGACTCTCCTGTTGGCTCGCTAGACCTTGGCCCTGTGATTGCAGACATAACCTGTGAAGACAGCACAATTGCAGCGAAAGGCACTCAGAAGAGCGATCAGGTAGACAGTGAGTTTTCAGCGAGCGTAACACCCAACCAACGCTATACGTCGGCGGCATGGTTTAAGCCGGGGGCGGAATTCCCGCCAGCAATGCAGAGTCAGCTTAAGTGGTTGGGCAACCCTGATAGCCAAGGTAAGTACCAGTTTACTTATCAAGGTCGTTTTTAGCTAAACAGCTAGGGTCACTAAATTACGAGATATAAAAAACGGGCACCTCACTGAGGTGCCCGTTTTGTTTGTTCTGAGAATCTAGAGGATATCTGACGGTTAAAGGGAGCAAACTCGCCTAGTCTTTGCCTTGCAAAATTTCCACCCACGGTAAATCTGCATCACCGAGCACAATGAAGTTTGGATTCTCAAGCGTTTCTCTTTCATTGTACGAAAGTGGTTCTAGTTGAGTACTTAAGATACGTCCGCCAGCTTCTTCAACAATGCACTGGGTTGCGGCGGTATCCCACTCTCCGGTTGGTCCAAGGCGCAGATAACAATCCACAGCACCTTCTGCTACTAAACATGCCTTAAGCGCTGCTGAGCCTAGAGGAACCAAATCATAATTCCATGCTGAGCTCATACGGCTAGTGATGCGATTGATGTCCTGGCGACGGCTGATCGCCATGGCGATTGACTGGTTTGGCAGCTCGTGACGATGCGTTTTGATTTTCACGCTGTCATTAAGGTCTGGGATCTTCCAAGCGCCTTTGCCACTGTAAGCGTAATAGCTCACACCTGAAACGGGTGCGTATACCACGCCCATCACTGGCTTGTTATGCTCGATTAGGGCGATAATTGTCGCGAAATCACCACTTCGTGCGATGAACTCCTGGGTACCATCGAGTGGGTCAACCAACCAGTAGCGATCCCATTGAGAGCGTTGCTCTAGGCTGATGTCGGCGTCTTCTTCGGATAATACGGGAATATCAGGCGTCAATTCACTGAGTTTTTTTAATATCAGCTTATGTGCTGCAAGATCGGCACTGGTTACTGGAGTGTCATCACTCTTAATGAACTCTTCGTAATCCTTTTTCTCGTATATCTCTAAGATGAGTTGACCAGCAGAGCGAGCAATCTCAATGACAGAGGGTAGGAGGTGAGACAAATCTTTTGTTATTGGCATAAATGTTCTCTTACTCTTAGAGCGAGCCTGAATGTTCTAGTTATTGTTTAATACACGAAGGCTTAAAAGCAGGGCTGTAATACTCCGAGCCTCACAGAAATCGAGATGTGTTAACAGTTCTTCGGCTTGAGCAAGTGGCCAGCGCACAATATCGAGTGGCTCTGGCTCATCACCTTCTAGCTTGTCTGGGTAGAGGTCTTCTGCAATAAACAACGTCATTTTGCTAGAGAAGTAAGAGGGTGCAAGGATCACTTCCTTCAGCGGAATAAGCTTGTTGGCACCGAAGCCTATCTCTTCTTTGAGTTCGCGAACGGCGGCTTCGTTTGGCTGCTCACCTGGATCGATAAGCCCTTTCGGAAAGCCCAGTTCATAGCGTTCTGTGCCCGCTGCGTATTCACGCACCAATAGAATGTCGCCTTGTTCAGTAATCGGAACCATCATTACTGCGTTGCGGCCACTAGGCTTCATGCGTTCGTAAGTGCGCTGTTCGCCGTTTGAAAAGCGTAAATCGAGAGACTCGATAGAGAATAGTTTTGATTGAGCGACAGTTTGCTGAGCCAAAATCTCTGGCTTGGTCCTTTTTGTCATTGCGCTCGCTCCTTAGCTCATTGGAATTCTTTCTTATAAAGTCATTCTAATATAGGGGAAATGACGTTGAGTTCCTAGATCCGAGTTTTCATATCCTAGAATTATTAGAGCAGGAACCGATTGCGATCACTTGAATACCTTACTCAAGGTGGTAACCAACCGAGAATTCTGGTTATTTCGTTCAGGAATACAAGAGCATATCTGCTTAGCCCTAAAACAAAAAAGGTTGATGCTTGCGCATCAACCTTTTAATCAGTGATTCATACTAACTGAGTAATTAGTAGTAAGAGTGCTCACCACGATCGTGCTCAGTTGCATCACGAACAGCGGTCAGTTCACCTTCGAATTGTTGAAGAAGTTCTTTCTCGATGCCTTCTTTTAGAGTCACATCAACCATAGAACAACCGTTACAACCACCGCCGAATGCTACGATAGCAGCACCGTCTTCAGTGATTTCCACCAAGCTAACGTGACCACCGTGACCAGCAAGCTGTGGGTTAACTTGTGTTTGGATTGCGTATTCAACGCGCTCTACAAGTGGTGCATCATCAGATACTTTACGCATTTTAGCGTTTGGTGCTTTAAGCGTTAGTTGAGAGCCCATTTTGTCAGTCACGAAGTCAATCTCAGCTTCGTCTAGGAATGGTAGGCTTAGCTCATCTACGTATGCACAGAATGCTTCGAAAGAAAGCTTTGTATCAGACGCTTCGATAGCATCTGTTGGGCAGTAAGAAACACCACACTCAGCGTTTTGTGTGCCTGGGTTTACCACGAACACACGAATGTTTGTACCTTCAGGCTGCTGTGACAGCAGATTGGCAAAATGAGTTTGAGCTGTTTCTGTAATAGTAATATTTGACACGACGAATACCTGAGTAGATTTGTAGGTTATTAGCGCCATTCTACTCCTGTCAGATTTGTAATTCAGCCCTTTTTTGTTGGATTGCTGTACAAGTAGTGATTCACAGCTTTTATCCAGAGGGCTCAGGAGTGCGGCAGATGCAGTAAATATCAATCCTTTTAACGCCCACTTCAAGTAGTAATTGGCATAATTGATACACAGTACTGCCGGTGGTTACAACATCATCAATTATCGCGACGTGAGAGGGGATAGTTCCTTGAACGTCTTGTTTTAGCAGCGCAAAAGCGCTCTTTAGATTGTGTAATCGTGCGGATTTAGTCAGCCCTTGCTGGGAAGCCGTTGAGCGAATTCGACGAAAGAGCACATCACTTTCAACGCCAAGCTCTTGAGCCGTGTAGTTGGCTAGCAGCTGACTTTGATTAAAGCCGCGATGAGTGTATCGGCGCCAATGCAGCGGTACGCTGGTGATCAGCGGAGCAGGATGTTCGATACGTGATGCCAATAGCTTAGATAGATCACGTGCAAACCAAAACTTATCAGCGTACTTCATTTGCTGAATATAACCTGCTGTCGGAAAGGTGTAGTCCCCAACGCAATAGAGACGATGCCAAGGTGGAGGTTGAGATAAGCACTGTCCGCACTGCTCTACTGTGAGCAGTGTTTTTAAACCACATCGTTGGCAGCGTGGTACTGGCTGAAAGAGTTTGAGACAAGAATTGCACCATCGAGGATGTGTATCACTGGGCAGTTTATCAAGTTTGCACAGGTGGCATTGAGGTGTGACCAGACGTGGTGTGTGTTTTTGTAGCCAATCAGATAACATAGCTCGTGATGCTTTTGGGTTATGGTGTTCCTTTTGCTCACCATACTGAAAAGCGCGGATTATCGCTGATGGAAAAAGTAGGGAATATTGAGAATGAGTGACGCGTTATATTGGCATGTTTCTGGACAAGGGCCTGATTTAGTTCTGGTTCACGGTTGGGGAATGAACGGTGCGGTATGGCAACAAACCGTTAATGCATTAGAAGCTGATTTTCGAGTGCATGTTGTCGATTTACCAGGGTATGGACACAGCGCGCACTGTCACGCTCAAGATCTTGAAGATATTGCTCAGCAGCTTTTGGCCGAAGCACCAAAGCAAGCGATTTGGGTGGGTTGGTCACTTGGTGGCTTGGTCGCAACGCACATGGCTCTCCATCACTCAGATTACGTGAGCAAGCTGGTGACTGTCGCCAGTTCTCCTAAATTCGCGGCCGCAAAAGAGCCCGTGTTATGGCGAGGCATTCAGCCAAACGTATTAAACGCATTCACCGAACAGCTGGTTGAAGATTTCCAAACCACCATCGAACGCTTTATGGCATTGCAAGCCATGGGCAGCCCTTCAGCAAGACAAGATGTAAAACAGCTCAAACAAGCGGTGCTGTCTCGCCCGTTGCCGAACCCTGACTCATTATTGGCAGGATTAAAGATGCTGTCGGATGTCGATCTGCGTGAACAACTGCCTGAGATTTCAGTACCAATGCTACGCTTGTATGGTCGATTAGATGGATTGGTGCCAATCAAGGTTGCGAAAGACTTAGGCACAGCCTTGCCTCATACCGAGCAATACATATTTACCCAGTCTTCGCATGCACCGTTTATGACCGAAGCGGATGCCTTTTGCAGTGAGCTTGTCAGCTTCGCACAAAAATAATTGCTAAATATATATCCGGCTTGGTCGATATATAAGCTAATACCAATCACAGTAAGTAAGTGTTCAAAAATAGCGTAGGTAAAAGGCTTGAGAACAAGGCAGCTTTTTTTTGACAAGTAGTTTCGATAAGTAGTTATTCTACAATCAAAAAATTTAACGCCGTTATCGAGCATTTTAACAAGCTAGGATGATCAGTTATTTACTACGATTGGTATAACACCAACGTGTTGCTTGATACTCAGACCTAACTCTCTCCTGAGCTGATTGCGGTAAGTTGGGCTATGCCTGTTGTGCTGACTCACAGTACAACAGCGTTATAGCAAAAACGATGGGCGATTCTTGAGGAGAGTTCGCGATGATTGTGTCACCTGCAACTGCAGTGAGTGTGCCACTAATCGCCCCGTCCGTTAATGTGCAAACAGAGCAAGTTGCGCGTGATAATAGAGTCCGAGAACCTATTGCTCCCGCAGTAGCATTGGCGAGAACCAATGCAGAGCGTAAGGTAAAATCAGACGATAAACGAAGGCAGCAGTCGGCTTGGGATCCTTCAGACCATCCAGGTTATGAAATGGAGAACGAGTCAGAGGCCAATTCGGTTAGCCAAGAAGAGCCACAAGACCCTTTTGATCGGCTGTTCAGCTTATTGGCACTGAAAACATACAGTGCTGATCAAGGCAAAGGTTATACCATGCGTTTCCGCCTGCCAAAGCATGTTTTAGATGCGGCGATTCAGGAAGGACAGATGGAGAAACGACGTAAGGTCATAAAGTATCATTATGGTCATGCTGTTGCGCCTCATGCTCCATCAGAGATGTTGGTGGTCTTATAAATCAAAAGTTTACGAGTCAACCAAGCTTCGATGTCTTTTTTGAACACATAATAAAAAAACCTGCATACCCTAAGGGATGCAGGTTTTCTGTTTTTAAGCTAATCCGTTTTTTAGGTGAGCTAACGGATTACTTTTTCGCTTTAGCAAAAGCAGCTGCGAATGCACCGCCCATTGCGCTATTTTGTTGTGGCTCTTCACGACGGCGTTGTCCACCTTGCGAGTGTTGATTCGGGCGGCTTTGCGTGCGAGGTGCACTTGAACGTTGAGCTCGGTTGTCTTGTCCCGGCTCGTCTTTCATACGCATGCTGAGTGCAATACGTTTACGCTGAACATCCACTTCCATCACTTTCACTTTCACGATGTCACCCGCTTTAACCACTTCACGTGGATCAGAGACAAAGCGATCGGTAAGCGCTGAAATGTGCACTAAACCATCTTGATGAACGCCAATATCGACGAAGGCACCGAAGTTAGCCACGTTTGATACCACACCTTCTAGAATCATGCCCGGCTCTAAGTCTGAAACGCTGTTTACACCGTCGGCGAAGGTAGCAGTCTTGAACTCTGGGCGAGGGTCACGGCCCGGCTTGTCCAGCTCTTTGATGATGTCAGTCACCGTCGGTACACCAAAGTTTTCATTGGTGTAATCAATTGCATGCAGGCCACGCAGGAAGTCTGTGTTACCCACCAGAGATTTGATGTCTTTGTGGTTTTTCTCAGCGATGCTTTTCACCACAGGGTAAGCTTCTGGGTGAACCGATGATGCATCGAGAGGGTTCTTGCCGTCCATAATTCGTAGGAAACCAGCACACTGTTCAAAGGCTTTTGGCCCCAAGCGAGCGACTTTCTTCAGCGTAGTACGTGCTTCGAAGCGACCATTCTCATCACGGAAATCCACGATGTTTTGAGCGATGGTGCTAGAAAGGCCCGCTACGCGAGTTAGCAGTGCGGCAGACGCAGTATTCACATCAACGCCTACGGCGTTTACACAGTCTTCGACAATCGCATCTAGACGCTTAGCGAGCATAGTTTGGCTCACATCGTGTTGGTATTGGCCCACACCGATCGATTTAGGGTCAATCTTCACCAGCTCTGCCAATGGATCTTGCAGACGACGCGCGATAGACACCGCACCACGGATCGATACGTCCATGTTCGGGAATTCTTTTGCCGCTAACTCAGATGCTGAGTACACCGATGCACCTGCTTCGCTAACTATAATTTTTTGCGCTTTTAGGTTGCCACGCTTAATCACATCAGCCACGAAGCTGTCGGTTTCGCGTGAAGCCGTGCCGTTACCAATCGCAATCAGGTCGACATTGAACTGACGAACCATCTGCTCAACCACGTGTGCCGATTTGTCGTATTGCTTTTGAGGTGGGTGAGGGTAAATCGTTTCTGTCGCGAGAACCTTACCGGTTGAATCCACGACAGCGATTTTCGAACCGGTACGTAAACCCGGGTCCAAGCCTAAGGTTGCTCGAGGGCCAGCTGGCGCTGCCATGAGTAGGTCTTTTAGGTTGGTTGCGAATACTTCAATCGCTTCGATCTCAGCACGCTCTTTCATCGCACCCATCAATTCTGTTTCCATGTGCATAGAAACCTTGATGCGCCATGCCCAGCTAATCACTTGCTTACGCCATGCATCCGCAGGTGCGCTGCTTAAGGTAATACCGTAGTGATCAGAGATGATGTTTTCGCAGTAAGAACCACGTACACCTTCTTCTTGCTCTGGGTCTGCGTTCATTGCCAGTGTTAGGAAGCCTTCATTGCGGCCACGTAACATGGCAAGTGCACGGTGAGACGGTACTTTGCTCAGAGCTTCGTTATGCTCGAAGTAGTCTTTGAACTTCTCACCTTCGTTCTCTTTGCCAGCCACAACACGAGCACCAAGCTCTGCATTACGATTTAGGTGTTGGCGAATCTTTTCAAGCAGGTTTGCGTCTTCCGCAATGCGCTCCATGATGATCGCGCGTGCGCCATCGAGTGCAGCTTTGGTATCGGCAATGCCTTTATCGCTGCTGATGAAGTTAGCGGCTTCCGTTTCCGGATCGTGCTGTGGTTCATTCCACAGTGTGTCGGCAAGTGGTTCTAAGCCCGCTTCAATCGCGATCTGGCCTTTAGTACGGCGCTTTGGTTTGTATGGCAGGTATAAATCTTCTAGGCGAGTCTTGCTGTCTGCTTGAGTGATATCACGCTCGAGTTCTGGCGTGAGTTTTCCTTGGTCTTGAATCGACTTAAGAATTGTTTGGCGACGATCGTCTAGCTCGCGAAGGTATGAAAGGCGGCTATCAAGGTTACGTAGTTGGGTATCGTCTAAGCCACCCGTAACTTCTTTACGGTAGCGGGCAATAAAGGGAACGGTGTTACCGTCGTCAATTAGGTTTACTGCGGCAGTGACTTGCTCAGAACGGACATTCAGTTCTTCAGCGATCAGTCGACAGATAGCTTGGCTCATCCGATGAATCTCTTATTTAATATCATGACAAATACATGGGGGTGAGCGTACGCTTTTTCTAGCTTTGGCTGTGTAATTATCCTGTCAGAAGTCGAATTTCCGTTTCTGATACCCGCTTTGTGCGAGATCTCTTACAAGTGATGTGAGACTAAGTCGCTTTAGACCGATGAAATCGTCTTGATGTTACATTAAGTTGCTGATTTTATTTGATTGTGTGTTTGTGGGCGTATTTCTCACCTGAAATGTTTTTTAAGACTATCTAGGAAACACGGCCATTTGCCGTAATATTTAACTTGTCGACAGGGAGTTGGCAGGAACAGGAAAAAGCCTAATGGACTAGGTATCTTCAGGATGAAGATTTGATTACTTAGGATGAGTGGTCAGCAAGGAAGTGATAATCTCTGGATGAGATTCGCCAGTCAGGATGACAGGCTAGAATGGACACCGCTAGGATGGCGATGAACAAAAAGGAAATTGGTTAAAGGATTTAGCCACTATCAAGGAAAGATGCAGGGAGCACCTTATCTCGAAGAGATAAACAGTAGCCGGATTGCTGCGATAGAGACTTAACCCCGCTAGGCGAAAGCCTTGCGGGGTTTTCTTTTATCTGGAGTTTGGGTTTGCTTGAACACTCAGCTCATCGCTAGGTGTTTATTAGGTTTGGTTATTCGTTGTCTGCGTAGCAAATTGAGTTAATGAACCACTCTTTGTCGCCTTCTGGTGTTTTTACCGTAAACTCATCATCCACTTCTTTCTTGAGCAGAGCTCTAGCCATTGGTGAGTCGATAGATATATAGCCTTTAGCATCGCCGTAGATCTCTTCTGGGCCGACAATTCGAAACTTCTTAATTTCCCCATCATCATTCTCAATTTCGACCCAAGCACCGAAAAAGACCTTACCTTCTTGTTGAGGTGAGTAATCCACGATCGTGACATCAGGTAGGAACTTTCTTAAGAAACGCACTCGGCGATCAATCTGACGAAGCAAACGCTTATTGAAGGTGTAATCTGCGTTTTCTGAACGATCTCCTAGGCTTGCAGCCCAAGTGACTATTTTGGTGATCTCTGGACGCTTCTCGTGCCATAAGTGGTCATGTTCTGCTTTGAGTTTGTTATAACCTTCTCGGGTGATAAGTTTGGTTTTCATAAATCTGACTTAATGAAATGATGATCTAAGATAGAATATATAGAAAGGCAACATACGTTAACAATTATTTAGGCGACTTTTTCTCCAATAATGTTACATTTTTAATGTCTTATACCAATATACAATTTACCAAGAATGCTTAACCTTAGGTTTAAGCTTTAATAGGTGGAACCATTACATGCAAGAAAACTACAAAATTTTAGTGGTCGATGACGATGCTCGTTTACGTGCACTGTTAGAACGCTATCTGTCAGAGCAGGGCTTTCAAGTGCGTAGCGTGGCAAACAGTGAGCAGATGGACCGCCTGTTAACCCGTGAAAATTTTCACTTGATGGTATTGGATTTAATGTTGCCGGGCGAAGATGGTCTATCGATCTGTCGTCGTCTACGAAACGCAAACAACTCGCTACCAATCCTGATGCTTACTGCAAAGGGTGATGAAGTGGATCGCATTGTGGGCTTGGAAGTGGGTGCTGATGATTACCTGCCAAAACCATTTAATCCACGTGAACTGCTTGCTCGTATTAAAGCTGTACTGCGTCGCCAAGTCATTGAAGCACCGGGTGCACCAAGCACAGAAGAGTCTGTGGTTGAGTTTGGTGAGTTCCGCTTGAACTTAGGTACTCGCGAAATGTTCCGCGGTGAAGAGCCAATGCCGCTTACTTCGGGTGAATTTGCGGTTCTTAAGTCCTTGGTAACGAATGCTCGTGAGCCAATGTCTCGCGATAAGCTGATGAACATGGCTCGTGGCCGTGAGTATTCAGCAATGGAACGTTCTATCGATGTTCAGATTTCACGTCTGCGTCGTCTAGTTGAAGAAGATCCAAGCAAACCTCGCTACATCCAAACGGTGTGGGGCTTGGGTTATGTATTCGTTCCAGATGGCAAAGCTGTGTAATTCAGCTTAATAAGCTCTACAGTAGCTTTATCGATTCTGTGAATCTTACGGGTCATCTCATTAATATGCGATGGCCCGTTTTCTATTCAGCACAATGGTTTAGAGTTATAGTCATATAACACTTTCTTTATCTTTCTACATCTCGGGTACCCCATGCGTATACGTAGCTCCTTTACTCAGTCGATAGTGCTTTTCTTAACGCTATTGGTCGCTAGCCAAATTTTTTCTTATTACGCGGTGTTTAACTATGCGTTGATGCCAAGTTTGCAGCAGTTTAATAAGATTTTGGCTCACGAGCTAAACCTGGTATTGGACCAAGGCAGTGATATCGAGATCGATGCGCCATTGCGTCAGCGTGTGCTTGAACAGCTCGGGGTAACCGTTCACGCCAAGGACAGCGAAGCGGCGGGTGAGTATTACCATGCGGTCGCAATCGACCTGATGAGTGAGGAGATGACCAAGGAGCTGGGTTCTGAAACTGAAGTGCGGCTGATCTTGGGTAAAGAGAGCTATGTGCTTTGGATGGACATTGCGCAGTTACCCAACTCTTTAATTCGTATTCCGTTATCAGAGCTGCAAGAAGAGGATTTTGCACCACTGTTTCGTAACAGTCTGATCATGGCGCTGTTGATTGTCGCAGGTGGTTGGTTGTTTATCCGATTGCAAAACCGTCCGTTGATAGCGCTAGAGAAAGCGGCGCAAGGTGTCGGGCGAGGTGATATTCCACCGCCATTGCCAGTTCAAGGCGCACAAGAGATTCGCTCGGTAACTCGAGCCTTTAACCAGATGTCGAAAGGCATCCAAGAGCTAGAAGAAGACCGCGCCTTGTTGATGGCGGGTATCAGCCATGATTTACGTACTCCGTTAACGCGTATTCGCTTAGCAACCGAGATGATGTCGCCAGAAGACAGCTATTTGGCGGAAGGCATCATCAGTGATACCGAAGAGTGTAACGAGATCATCAGTCAGTTCATGGATTACCTAAAGCCTGTTGACAGAGACTCATTCCAAGCGGTGTTTGTCGATGATATTGCGCGAGAAGTCTCTAGCTCTGAAGGTGGCTATGAGGTCCAGATTGAAACCGATATTCCAGAAACCATGAAACCTGCGTTGGGCAACCCGATCGCAATGAAGCGTGCTGTGAGCAACTTGGTGGTGAATGCGCTGCGTTACGGTAATGGTTGGGTCAAGGTATCAACTGGTATGACGGCGGATAACAAGCTTGCTTGGGTGACGGTAGAAGATAACGGGCCGGGTATTCCACAAGACCAGATCGGAAAGCTGTTTGAACCTTTCACGCGTGGTGACACGGCTCGTGGTAGCGAAGGAACGGGCTTGGGCTTAGCAATTGTGAAACGTATCGTTAGCCAGCATCAAGGTGCTGTTGTGGTCAATAACCGCAGTGAAGGTGGCTTAAAAGCGCAGATCAGTTTCCCGGTTAAGCCCTAGTTATCATCGGTCCGTTTGATGACGATAAGTTCGGTTCGGGGAACGGTTAAGAGATCCCCGACTCGGTCATTCTTCCCTCTCCGAGGATGACGAATTGCTAACCATGGACTTTGATGATGAAAGTTTACTTTGATCGTCATTCCCTATCGTGAGGAACGAGCGAATAGGGAATCTCGCTCTTGCTTGATGAAAGTAACGCACACTAAAAAGGCTTCCTTGAGGAAGCCTTTTTTACGTTTGAATACGGTCTCAGTGTTAACTATGCCTTAGTGTTAACTACGCCTTAGAGTAAACATCGCGTTCACCCAACCAACGGTTGATGATCGCCTTAGCATTGTCTGGGTAGCTATCGTGAATATGACGCGCAATACGCTGCACTTCAGGTATCAAACGTTGGTCACGAATTAGATCAGCGATCTTGAAATCAGCCAAGCCAGTTTGTTTGGTACCGAGCAATTCACCGGGGCCACGGATTTCTAAGTCGCGCTGTGCAATCACAAAGCCATCGTTACTTTCACGTAGCACACCTAGGCGTTTCTGAGCGGTTTTAGACAGCGGAGAGTGATACAACAATACACAATGACTTGCGACCGAACCTCGGCCGACACGGCCACGCAGTTGGTGCAGTTGCGCTAGGCCAAGACGTTCTGGGTTCTCGATGATCATTAAGCTCGAATTCGGAACATCCACACCAACTTCAATCACGGTTGTCGCAACCAATAGATGCAGCTTGTTCTCTTTGAACTCTCGCATCACCGCTTGTTTCTCGGCGGGTTTCATACGGCCATGGACTAAACCAATTTTTACGTCAGGCAGTTTGCGTTGTAGCTCTTCTGCTGTATCAGCTGCAGCTTGAGCTTCCAGTACTTCCGATTCATCAATCAGCGTACATACCCAGTAGGCTTGTTTGCCTTCATTGAGACACGCATTTTTCACACGTTCAACAATGTCATCGCGCTTGGTATCAGGAATTGCCACGGTTTGAATTGGGGTTCGTCCCGGTGGCAGTTCATCAATAATCGAAGTTTCGAGGTCGGCATAGGCCGTCATTGCTAACGTTCGTGGGATTGGGGTAGCGGTCATGACCAACTGATGTGGGTAGTAGCCTTGCTTTGCGCCTTTCTCACGTAGCTCTAATCGCTGGTGGACACCAAATCGGTGTTGCTCATCAATGATCACTAAACCAAGGTTTTTGAACTCGACATGCTCTTGGAACAGGGCATGAGTACCGACCACCATTTGCGCTTCGCCACTGGCAATACGTGTTAGTTCAGTTTCACGAGCTTTGCCTTTGAGCTTACCTGCTAGCCATCCAACTTGAATACCCATTGCCTCAAACCAGTTGGCAAAGTTAATCGCGTGTTGTTCTGCGAGTAGTTCAGTGGGTGCCATAAGTGCTACTTGCTGACCATATTCGAGTGCGCGAACGGCTGCCAGTGCGGCGACTAAGGTTTTACCAGAGCCCACATCACCTTGCACTAAACGCATCATAGGATGCGGCTTTTCCAAGTCAGCTTCGATCTCTTTGGTCACTCGTGCTTGGGCATTGGTTGGTGAAAACGGCAGCTGAGCCAGTAGCTTATCTTTAAGGGTGTTTACTGGAGGAAAAGGCATTGCCTTGTCTTGCTGCCCTTTGCTACGAACAGACAACATAGACAGGTTTTGAGCCAGTAACTCTTCCATAATTAGGCGCAGTTGCGCAGGGTGCTTGCCTTCATCAAACAGCTCTAGGTCAATGCCCGGGGGCGGCCTGTGAATGGTATGCAGTGCTTGTGCGAGGGTAATTTGGTGGTCGTATAAACCTGATGGGAGAAGCTCGTTAACTGCGGCCTTGTCGATTAGCTCTAAGGCTTGATCGGTAAGATTACGCAGCGTGACTTGTCTTAGCCCTTCGGTGGTTGGGTACACCGGAGTCAGATTGGCTTCAACGTCTGGCTGTTGCCTCGGCGCAAAGAATTTGTAGTCAGGGTGGACGATCTCAAGCCCCATATTACCGCGCTTGATCTCACCATAAGCATGCACTTGTTTGCCTTCGGCAAAGTTATTCTTCATGCCTGCAGTGAAGTTGAAAAAACGCAGTGTAATAGTGCCATTACCATCACTGATCTTTACTGCGAGCATCTTACGTTTACCGAAAATGGTATCGACGTGCATTACCTTGCCTTGCACTGCTGCCCATAAACCAGCATGAAGTTTTACGATTGGATAGATACGCGTTCGATCTTCGTAGCGCAAAGGCAGGTGAAATAGCAGGTCTTGTACATTGTTAAGCCCAACCTTCTCTAGTTTCTCTGCGACTTTAGCGCCGACTCCAGATAAAGAGTTGAGAGGGATAGCAGATAAAAGCTGTGACATAACAAGGCTCATAAACGTAAGAGAGATGATCTATTCAAGCATTTTACTGGATTTTTGTACAGGCAGGAATGGGAGGGAGCGCGGTAAATACTAGGATTACGGTTATAAAAATCCCCTTAAGCGATAAAGCATTAAGGGGATTTAAATTCTTGGCAAAACTATTATCAAGTTTAAACGTTAGTTCTTACGACGTCTTACTTTCAGCGCGTGTGGCATCACACGTAGCTTTTTCATAATACTCGCAAGGTGAACACGATCTTTGGTCGTCAGCAAGATTGTCACTGTGTACAAGCGTCCATCACGTTCTTCGGTTGAAATACCATGAATGTTTGAGCCTGTTTTCGAGATAACGTTAGTTAACTCAGCCAGTGCACCTTGGTGGTTCTGCAGATCAACCTGAAGTTCAGCTGTGAACTCTTGGTCGTAATCGTCAGACCATTCCACCGCCATGTACTTGTCTGGTTCTTTTTGGTAACCACGAACGTTTGGACACGTTTCACGGTGAACCACAAGGCCACGACCTGGAGAGACATGGGCAATGATGTGATCATCTGGAATCGGGTGACAACAGTTAGCGAACGTCAGTAGTAGACCTTCAGCACCACGGATCGGAAGTTTCTTCCTCGGTGTGTCACTGTTGTTTTCTACTTCAGTCAGTTCGTCAGCATCACCAAGCAGACGACGAGCAATTACGATACTCATCAGCTCACCAAGACCAATCGACGCCAGTAAGTCTTCAACATTGTCTAGGCGAAGATCAGACAATACGTGGTCGATATTCTCTTGGCCGATATCGCCAATAGAGTGTTCGCCAAGTGCGTGGTTCAGTAGACGACGACCTAAGGTAATCGACTCTTCGCGGCGCATCGTTTTTAGAACCTGACGGATTTTAGTACGTGCGCGTGAGGTCACTACGTAGTTGAGCCATGCTGCATTCGGGCGTGCACCCGGAGCACTGATGATCTCAATCGTTTGACCGTTTTTCAGTGATTTGCTGAGTGGGTAAGGGTTCATGTCTACACGAGCACCTACACACATGTTGCCGACATCGGTATGTACCGCGTAAGCAAAATCGACCGCTGTTGCGCCCGCAGGAAGTTCGACAATGCGACCCTTCGGCGTGAACACGAAGATCTCATCTGGGAACAGATCAGACTTAACGTTTTCAATGAATTCGAATGAGTTACCCGCGCTTTGTTGCAGCTCAAGTAAGCTCTGCATCCAACGTTGTGCTTTAACCTGTGCGGTTGTGCCATTACTGCTGCGTGAGCCGTTGCCTTTGTAAGACCAGTGCGCTGCGACACCTTTGTCTGCCATTTGATCCATATCTTCAGTACGGATCTGAACCTCAACTGGCACCCCGTGAGGGCCGATCATTGACGTGTGCAGAGATTGGTAGCCGTTGGCTTTTGGTACCGCAATGTAATCTTTCATGCGGCCAGGACGAGGCTTGTACAGGCTGTGAGCCTGACCAAGTACGCGATAACAAGTATCTGGGGTATCAACCACGACGCGGAAAGCGTAGATGTCCATAATGGTGTGGAAGCGCTGCTCTTTAGTTTTCATCTTGTTGTAGATGGAGAACAGGTTCTTTTCACGACCAAGTACGCGAGCTGGTAAACCGACCTCTTCAAGGCGGCCTTCAATTTCGCTATGGATACGTTGGATCATTTCCTTACGGTTACCACGCGCAGCTTTCACTACGTTTTTAAGTACGCGATAACGGTTAGGATAGAGGGCTTCAAAGCCTAACTCTTCTAGTTCGGTCTTGATGTTATGAATACCAAGACGGTGAGCTAGTGGAGAATAAATCTCTAGGGTTTCACGAGCAATACGACGCTTTTTGTCAGGACGAAGTGCCCCAAGCGTGCGCATGTTGTGAGTACGGTCAGCTAATTTGATCAAGATAACGCGGATGTCTTGCACCATGGCGAGAACCATCTTGCGGAAGTTCTCTGCTTGCGCTTCTTTGCGATCACGAAATTTAAGCTTATCCAGCTTAGATACACCATCAACCAATTCAGCAACGGTATTGCCAAATTTTTCCTCTAGATCTTCTTTAGTGACATCACAGTCTTCGATGACATCATGAAGCAGAGCAGCTTGCAGGGTTTCGATATCCAGACGCATTTCTGCCAGGATTCTTGAAACAGCTACAGGGTGGATAATGTATGGTTCACCGCTTGAGCGGGTTTGCCCTTCATGGGCGTCTCTCGCTACCACATAAGATTGACGCAGAGCCTCAATTTGAGGCTCTGTTAGGTATTCTTGGGCAACGTCTTTGAGGCTATCGAATAGATACAAATTAAAGGCCCGGAAGGTTAATTAGTTCGAATGACGCTTTTTGCGAATATGAGCTAACGAGTGTGAGCGATGCTGCTTACTGCTGCAAGTTCAGCCGCTTCTTGCTCTTGTTGCTCTTGACGTTCACGAGCATCTAGTACGTCTTTAGTGATAAGACCTTCTTCGATTTCGCGAAGAGCGATAACCGTTGGCTTATCGTTTTCTTCAGGCACTAGTGAATCTTTACCGCCAGTTTGCATTTGACGTGCGCGGCGAGCCGCAATAAGAACTAGGTCGAAACGGTTGCCAACTTTTTCAACAGCGTCTTGAACAGTTACGCGTGCCATGAGGACTCCAAATAGTAATTAACTAATAAATTTTTGATGACGAGAAAGTATACAAGTTTAACTAGATACTTTCTAGATCACCGTATACTTATCTCAATAGAAAATCTAGGGGATCTAGATTATTCCGCTAATAAAGCAGTAAGCATGCCGCTGTATTTCGCTGCTTGCTTATCTTCTTTTAAGCGTTCCGCACGAATGATAGCTCTGAAGTCCATTAGGGCTGCATCAAAGTCGTCATTCACGATCACATAATCATATTCTGCATAGTGAGAAATCTCTGATTTTGCTTCGCTCATGCGTTTCGCAATAACTTCGTCGCTGTCTTGACCGCGAACATTCAAACGACGCTCTAGTTCACCATTTGATGGTGGAAGAATGAATACACTCTTCGCTTGAGGCATTTGTTCACGGATCTGACGAGCACCTTGCCAGTCGATATCTAGGAATACATCGATACCGCGGTTTAGGTTTTCTTCAATCCAAACGCGTGAAGTACCGTAGTAGTTGCCGAACACTTCAGCGTACTCTAGGAATTCACCTTTAGTAATAAGGTCTTCAAAATGATGCTTCTCTACGAAGTGGTAGTGAACACCATTTTCTTCACCAGGGCGCATACCGCGAGTGGTGTGTGAAACAGATACCTTCATTGCGTAGGTTGGATTGGTTTCTAGCATTGCTGAGATCAAGCTCGACTTACCTGCGCCACTAGGTGCAGATACGATGTAAAGAGTACCTTTGCCCATCTGTATATTTCCACTGTTGGTTGGATTGAGTGAAGGCAATAAACCTACACTTTAAAAGATAGCACTGACTCTAATTTTTGTTCCGATGGCGCATCTACTAATTGTGCCGTTGGTTACGTCTATAAAGAGATAACGAGTAAAACTAATAGAAGCAACTGGTGAAAATTAGGTCAGAAAAATGGAGGCGAAGAGTAGCATATTTAGATGATTGAGAACAACTGGCTTGATCGTTATTTATTAGCGAATGATCTTCTCAAGGATCTTTGTATAAATGTAATGACTCGTCATCGGTACTTTTTTATGTGATCTGGACAAAATTTGTTGAAGTTTTAATCTCAATCCTTACAATCCGCGCAAACGATTAAATGCTGTATATATCTAGGGTCTGTTGACCTTTCGCGATGGAGTTTTGTTCGAGAAAAAATCGTTTTAGGCGCGGCAAGGAGTTTGTAACCTAGCATTCTAAGTAAAGACTCCTTAACAAAGCATAAAACGATTTTAGCCGAACCCTTCGGGCAGCGTTTGTTGGTGATTTCTACTGCGTTATCGACTTCTTATGTAGGCTAGTACACATCAAAGTCTCTGCCTTGTAGAAAACCCCAACAACTCGCTGCAAAAATCATCTCGAAGGGCCAGCAGACCCTACTAGACTAGATGTTTCTACTACCGAGCCTACCTTGGTGACTACAGTTTTTAGTGTAGAGACCTCTCTATTCTCACAGCATTTGAATCACCAAATTCTTAATTTATTGCATAGGTTTTGTTGTGAGTACCGATTCCACCCTGAAAGCCCAGAACACCTCTGGCTCGCTTGATTCGATGTTTAAAATCACTGAAAGAAAAACCACGATTGGCACTGAGCTGTACGCGGGTTTCATTACTTTCTTGGCGATGAGTTACATTCTGGCGGTTAACCCAGCAATTTTGGGTGATATTCCAGGCATGGACAAAGGTGCCGTGTTTACTGCAACGGCTCTGTCTGCGGCAATCGCAACCCTAATTATGGGCATTTGGGGCAACTACCCTGTAATGCTAGCGCCGGGCATGAGTATGAACGGCTTTTTCAAAGGTCTGCTGTTAAGTGGATCTGTTGCCGTGCTTTGGAATGAAGCGCTGTTCGGTATCTTCCTATCTGGTATCCTGTACCTCGCGTTCTCGTTAACCAATATTCGTAAATCGATGATTGAGTCGATTCCTGAAGATTTGAAGTTGGCGATTACGGTGTCTCTTGGACTGTTCATTGCTTTCTTAGGTCTTAAGAATGCGGGCATCATCGTTTCTAACCCATTCGTATTGGTTGGCTTAGGCGACATTTCCGATCCAAAAGTGATCATCGCTTATGTGAGCATCTTCATCGCACTGGGTTGTATGGTTCGCGACATCAAGCTAGCAACGTTCATCTCATTCGTTTCTGCTATCGTGTTGACGATTCTTGCTGACGTTTTCATGGGCACTTCAAATGCACCAATCCCAGAGCAGTTCATTGCTATGCCACCAAGCATGGCTGGCAGCTTCGGCGCTATCTTCGATTTCTCTGCTTTCACGCCAGAGAAAATGTTCGACTTACTGTTCATCGTACTTATATTCTTGATTGTCGATTTCTTTGATGGCTTGAGCACCATTGTCGGCGTTGGCCGTGATGCGGGCATCATCGATAAAGACGGTAAGGTGCCAAACGCGAAATCGGCTCTAGTAGCAGATGCGGGTGGTACAGTGATTGGTTCGATTCTTGGTACCACATCGATCACTGCTTTCTCTGAGTCTGGTATCGCTTCTTCTCAAGGTGCAAAAACGGGTTTGGCAGCAGTCATGGTGGCTGGTCTGTTCCTAATCTCGCTATTCCTATACCCAATCTTCTCTATCTTCTCGGCTGCAATGGTTGCACCGGCGATGGTAGTAGTCGGCATCTACATGGTAGGTCGTCTTGGTCAGATCAACTGGGAAAAGAAAGAGTCACGCATTGCAGCCTTCTTTACCATCATGTTCACAATGCTAAGCTTCTCTCCAGCGAACGGTATGGCGATGGGCTTCATCAGCTACGCATTCACAATGGTTGTCGCAGGTAAGCGCAAAGAAGTACACCCGCTTATCTACGGACTGTGTGTGGTGTTCTTAACTTACCTGATTCTGCTTTAAGGCTAATTAGTCACTAAGAAGTCGCTAAGTAAAAGACAAACAGATGGCTCTGCAGTGAATGCGGGGCCATTTTTGTATTTGTTGCTTTTTACCGTTGCTTCTTAATGTTGGTTACCGATGAGTTGATGGCGTTAGCCTAAAGTCGGTGCTTTGACAGTACGCGACTTATATTGATGCATGCTATTGTAGAGACTGGATTAATTATTTTTTGAAGAGTGACTATGCCTTCTCACTTACCTAAATCTTTTAGTAAGCCGTTTTTAAAAGTATTCCACATTATGGAAGCGGTATTGCTGGTGGCGATCACGCTCGCGACCTTGTTTGCGATGGTCGAAGAGTTCATGCATGTCTTCGCTGAACGCCGAGTGCAATTGACCGACATTCTGCTGATGTTTATCTATTTAGAAGTGTTGGCGATGGTTCAGCAGTTTGTGATGAACGGTAAGATCCCAGTGCGATACCCAATCTATATCGCGATGATGGCGATTGCTCGTTACATCACTTTGGGCATGAAAGAACTCGATGCGGTATTGATCGTTTGGTTATCTTTAGCGGCATTTATCTTAGCATCAGCAACTCTGTTGATTCGAGTCGGTCACCATTACTGGCCATATGTCGATCTCAGAACTAAGCAGCCGGACGAGTAAATTTTTTGAGATCAAAGTCTTACAAATCAAGCCCGGCGACCTAGCTGGGCTTGAATTCAAGCCAACCGAACAAAAAAACATCAAATTGTCCAAATAACGCTTTACAAGCAGGCTCAGATCACCAAGAATGGCGTCGCTCTGTTCTCAGGGTTATTAAATGAAACATCCAGTTGTAAAGTAGAACCCTTAGTATTGCTTCATTGTTATTCTCAGTGTTTCCCTTAGCTTCATAGATACATTAAATAATTCAAGCTTTCAGCGCATCGCACTTTTGGCGATTAATTTTTTATTTTTATATAAGGGACACATCATGTCTAACAAAGTAAACGGCGTAGTAAAATGGTTTAACGAAGAGAAAGGCTTCGGTTTCCTAACTCAAGACAACGGCGGCGCTGACGTATTCGTACACTTCCGTGCAATCGCTTCTGAAGGTTTCAAGACTCTTAAAGAAGGCCAACAAGTGTCTTTCGAAGTAGAGCAAGGCCAAAAAGGTCTTCAAGCTGCAAACGTTGTAGCTCTATAAGATTTTAAGTCGGCGCAGGTTGCAACAGCAACTTGCGTCACTTTCTCTCTCAAATTTGTTTCCCCCCTCAGTTTTACCGCAACACTCTTCTCCATTAGCAATACCCTCTCTAAGTATTCAAAAATCCTGTTTTACGTCCGTTATCTCGTTCTAACTATCGTTGTATCTGTTCTTTGCTCTAACTCAACCTTCTACGTAACAACCAGTCACTTGCTCATCCTGATTACTATTACTGTATCCATAAAAAAAAGCCCCTAAAATTAGGAGCTCATTTTGATCTAATCAACACTGATTAAGCTGATTATTCTTTATCGTGTACAGCTTACAGACTGTTATTCAATGTTTTGGATCTGCTCACGCATCTGTTCGATAAGAACCTTAAGCTCTACGCCTGATGCTGTGATGTCTGTGCTGATAGACTTAGACGCTAGCGTGTTTGACTCACGGTTGAACTCTTGCATCATGAAGTCTAGCTTACGGCCACAAGCGCCACCTTTCTTCAGTACTGCATTTGCTTCTTTCACGTGAGAATCTAGACGGTCTAGCTCTTCTGCTACGTCTGACTTCTGCGCAAGTAGGATAAGCTCTTGCTCAACACGAGAACCTTCAAGTTCGATTTTCGCATCTTCAAATTTGGTAAGAAGACGCTCACGTTGCCACTCTAGGATCTCAGGCATGCGTGCACGAACTTTCACTACTTCTTCAGTGATTGCATCTAAGCGCTGTACGATTAGCGCCTTCATGTTCTCACCTTCACGAGCACGAGCATCAATGAACTCTGCGATAGCATCGTTGAATGCTTCAAGTAGGTCTTTGTTGATGGCATCCATGTCTTGCTCTGGCGTTTCCATCACACCAGGCCAATTCATGACTTGGAATGGGTTCAAACGGCTGTCTTCACCTGTCATCGTCATTACTTGGTTCGCCGCATTGATTACTTGCTGAGCCAAACCTTCGTTAATGCTTAGTTCGCCCTTTGCAGCAGGGTTTGCTTCAAAGCGTAGGTTACATTCAACCTTACCGCGTGCAAGACGCTTACGGAAACGCTCACGCAAGATTGGCTCTAAACCACGGAACTGTTCAGGCATACGGAAGTAAGTTTCTAGGTAGCGTTGGTTTACACTACGGATTTCCCATACTGCGCTGCCCCAATCGCCTTTTACTTCTTTGCGTGCGTACGCGGTCATACTATAAATCATCGAATTTTCCTGTCTTTTATCATTCTGAAAATAACGCGCACGCATAGTATCACGATATGGTGTGCTCTCGAAGCCTGTCGCTTTTCACTGTAAATAGCCTTTCGTGATAAATAGCTTTGAACGGTAAATAGATTTGCACGATAAACTGCTATATAATCTTGCCCCAATCAAAACTGTCTCACCCCTTTCTTAGGTGATGCACTCTTTCGATAGTAAATCACTTCAGACTGTTAATAAGGTAGATACCAATGCGTCCAAATGACCGCGCTGTAGATCAAATTCGTCCAATTAAAATTACTCGTAACTACACAGCTTATGCTGAAGGTTCTGTATTAGTTGAGTTCGGCAACACTAAAGTTCTATGTAATGCGACGGTAGAAGAAAACGTACCGCGTTGGTTAAAAGGCCAAGGAAAGGGTTGGGTAACGGCTGAATACGGCATGCTGCCACGTGCAACGCACACTCGTAACCGTCGTGAAGCGGCGAGCGGCAAGCAAGGTGGTCGTACGATGGAAATCCAACGTCTGATCGCTCGTAGCCTACGTGCTGTTGTTGACCTGAAAGTAATGGGTGAAATTATGATCACTGTCGATTGTGATGTTATCCAAGCAGACGGCGGTACTCGTACTGCTTCTATCTCAGGTGCAAGCGTTGCAATGGCTGATGCTATCAACAGCCTACTAGCAAGCGGCAAACTGAAAAAGAACCCAATAAAAGGCCACGTAGCGGCAGTTTCAGTGGGCATCGTTGGTGCACAAGCACTGTGTGACCTTGAGTACGTTGAAGACTCAGCAGCCGATACCGACATGAACGTTGTAATGACGGAAGACGGTAAGATGATTGAGATTCAAGGTACCGCAGAAGGCGAACCGTTCAGCCACGAAGAGCTGATGCAGCTTTTAGCCCTGGCTAATAAGGGCATTGCCGATATCGTCGAAGCGCAGAAAGCTGCGTTGGCCGACTAGTCATTTTTAATAGCTCCCAATTTGGGGGCTATTTTTTTGTCTGTAAAACCTGAAAGGGTGGTACAGGGCGTAAGTTAAGTTTTATTGAGTAAACATAGAGGAAAAACATGAAAGCATATCAACGTGAATTTATTGAATTTGCACTAGAGAAAGAAGTACTTAAGTTTGGTGAGTTTACTTTAAAGTCTGGCCGCAAGAGCCCTTACTTCTTCAATGCTGGATTGTTTAATACAGGTCGTGACCTAGCGCGCTTAGGTCGCTTCTATGCAGCAGCATTGGCTGATTCTGGCATTGAGTTTGATGTACTATTTGGTCCTGCATACAAAGGTATCCCAATTGCAACGACGACAGCGGTTGCACTAGCGGATCACCACGATGTAGACACGCCTTACTGTTTTAACCGTAAAGAAGCGAAAAACCACGGTGAAGGTGGCAACCTTGTCGGTAGCGCGCTTGAAGGTCGCATCATGTTAGTGGACGACGTGATCACTGCAGGTACTGCGATTCGTGAGTCGATGGAAATCATCCAAGCAAATGGCGCTGATTTAGCGGGTGTGCTTGTTGCTATCGACCGTCAAGAGAAGGGCAAAGGCGAACTGTCTGCGATTCAAGAAGTTGAGCGTGACTTCGGTTGTGCGATTATCTCAATCGTTAGCCTGACTGACTTGGTGACTTTCCTTGAAGAGAAAGGCACCGACGCAGCGCATCTAGAGTCAGTAAAAGCGTACCGCGCTCAATATGGTATCTAATGCCTGAAGTTTTGAACCTGATGGTTTAGATCCCTAGGTTTAGAATTTCAAAACGAGAAAGGCCCGAGAGATAAATATCTTTCGGGCCTTTTACTTTTCTATTGAGGTGAGCTGCTTTCTTATCTGAAGATAGGTGCTCTATTTGTAACGAATGCCGCGTTCAGCTTCTGGGTCTTCCATAGTCTTAAAGCGCTTGTGCAGCCACATCCACTGTTCTGGTGCTCTTAAGATAATCTTCTCAAGGTAGCGGTTCATGTAGGCGGCAGCCGCTTTCTCATCTTTCTGCGGGTAGTTTTCTTCGATTGACTCATCAGCCATGATTTCATATTTGCCGTTGGCATTTCTAAAACCAGACCCCGGAACAAGTGCACATCGGCTGGTGTAAGCCAGAATACTGGTGCCTGTTGTGGTACACGCATCTTCTACTGCGAAGAAAGGCACAAACACAGATTTGTTACGGCCGTAATCATGATCCGGCAGATAGAAAAGGATCTCACCCTGACGCAGGATTCGAATCATACGTTTGACGTCTTTACGGTGAATCAGTCGATTGCCGTTCTGAGTACGACCGCGGTATTGAATGAATTCATAAGCTGGGTTGTTGTGCGGGCGATAAACACCTAAACCTGAAATACCGAGAACAGCCATTGCTCGCGCGGTGATCTCTAGGTTCAAGGCATGTACGCAACATAGTAGAACACCTTTACCGTTGTCTTTGTGTGTACGCAGCGTTTGGGTATCTTTATCTACTAGGATTCTTTTGAAGCGCCACGTTGGCCAAAACCAGGTAATGCCCGTTTCGATGAGTGCCATACCTGTGTTCTTAAAGTTCTCACTGACCATTGCCGCGACTTCATCTGCTGGCTTGTCTGGGAAGGCGAGCTCCAAATTACGTGTTGCTACCGCGACGCGCTTTTTACCATAGCGAGCCCCCAAAGAGCCTAACGATCGGCCTAACAGCAGTAAGAGGCGATAAGGGAGAACGTTAACGATAAGCGCCAATAACCCAAAACCGAACCATACTCCCCAGTATTTAGGGTGGAGTAACGCCAGAGTAAAGGGTGGCTTAGTAATAACGTGTTGTGCAGTGCTGTTTGTCGGAGAAGTTTTCGTCGTCATAACCATCACTTAAGATTTGATTGCTACTTAATTTGATTGTTACTTAATCTGAGCGCTTAGCAGAGCCCAATAAGCATCAAAGTTTTCTGTTGGTTGATATTTGAAGTCTGAGCGAACAAATCGATTCAAGCTGCCTTCAACTTGACCGAGCAGTTGAGCGGCTAAGATTTTCTCATCAACCGGGAATGATTTCCCTTCACGAAGCTTTCTTTCACGCAGGATCTGGCGAAGTTGCGTCTCAATGCGTTCGAAAAGTTGGTTGATGCGATCACGCAGGCGTTCATTTTCAAACATTAGAGCATGACCAGACAAAATTCGAGTCAGGCCTGGGTTACGTTCTGAGAAAACTAAGATAAGTTGTAGTACTAGGCGTATGCGCTCTAGCGTGTCTTTCTCTTCATCCAGAATACGGTTGATTCGAGACATCAACGCTTCTTCAATGAACTCGATTAGGCCTTCAAACATGCGAGCTTTGCTTGGGAAGTGGCGGTATAACGCAGCCTCAGAAACACCCACTTGCTTGGCTAACTTTACCGTTGTGATACGAGAAGCACCTTCGGTCGATTCCAACATTTGTGCGAGAGCTTGTAGGATTTCTTCACGACGGTTTGATTTTCGAGCACCAGCCATCTATTTACTTCCTTTCCTAAAGATGAGGATTGAGTGAAGAAGGATTATAAACACCATTCAATTCTGTTTCCTAGTTTTGTAAGCCCTAGGTCAACAGAATCGAGAGGTGTCAGCAGATTATCAGAGCAAATTTGTGCGTTTATACATTAATAAGCTGTTGGATCTGATCGAGGATCTGGAAACCAAGTGTGTCTTTGCTCTCCAGTGGTAGAGATTTATCGCCGCCTTTCCAATAAAGGTGCAGCTCATTGCTACTGCTATTGAAGCCTTGGCCTTCAACTGAGACGTCGTTGGCGCAGATCATATCGAGGTTCTTTCTTTCCAGTTTACCGCGTGCGTACTTCTCAACATCTTGAGTTTCTGCTGCGAAGCCGACAGTAAATGGGCGACCTTCGGTCATTGAAGCGACAGAAGCGACAATATCTGGGTTTTTAACCATTTGAATGGTCATGTCGTCTTTACCGTCGACCTTTTTAAGCTTTTGGTCTGCGATGGTCTCAGGGCGATAATCGGCAACCGCGGCGCAGCTGATGAAAATATCATGTTGAGAAGCGTTTGCTGCAACCGCATCAAACATCTGTTGAGCGCTGTCGACATCGATACGATTAACCTTATTTGGTGTCGCGAGTGATACAGGGCCGCTGACTAGAGTTACTGTTGCGCCTTGTTTCGCTGCCGCTTCAGCCAGAGCATAGCCCATCTTGCCCGAGCTGTGGTTGGTAATGTAACGCACAGGGTCAATGGCTTCACGAGTTGGACCCGCCGTGATTAACACAGAGCGACCAGCAAGAGGTTTAGGTTGGAAGAAGTCTTCACAGCGGTGCACGAGCTGCATAGGCTCTAGCATGCGACCCATTCCCACATCACCACACGCTTGTTCGCCAGCCGCCGGTCCCCAAATCTCACAACCACGACGTTTTAGTGTTGCGATGTTCTCTTGAGTCGCAGGGTGGCTGTACATCTGTTGGTTCATTGCCGGAGATACCGCAACTGGCGCATCGGTTGCTAGAACCAAAGTGGTCAGTAGGTCGTTACCCATGCCAGCTGTCATGCGCGCAATCAGATCAGCGGTTGCTGGCGCTAGTAATACCAAATCAGCCCATTTTGCGAGCTCAATGTGCCCCATGGAAGCCTCAGCAGCAGGATCAAGCAAACTATCAGACACTGGCCTTCCAGAGACGGCTTGCATGGTGAGAGGAGTAATGAACTCCTTGGCTGCATTCGTCATCACGACTTGTACTTGTGCTCCACGTTCAATTAAGCGTCGAGTCAGTTCGGCACATTTATACGCAGCGATACCACCACTAATGCCAAGTAGGATTTTTTTCCCAGCCAGGCCTTGTAGGTCAGCGTTATCCAGTTGATTAACCAATGTTTGCATGATTCTGTTCCTTAATTTCTCTGCGACTTACGATATCAGAACAAAGGATAAGTGCCTAGAAGCAGAACTCGAACAGAGTTGACGCTCATCAAGTTGGTGTTATCAAACTTATCAATTACACGATTTTGTTAGTGTCTCGTTTCCTTTGATCTCTATCGAAGGATCTCTGATTACGATCTCATTAAGGTGATGGGTTGTGTTCATGACCAATGATTGTCTTTATATGCCAATAGATAAAATACCTGCCGAATCGATGCCGAGAGAAAAGTTGTTAAATAGAGGGCCTGATTCTTTGAGTGATGCTGAACTGCTCGCGATATTCCTGCGAACAGGGACACAAGGAATGAACGTCTTGGAACTCGCTGACAAGTTGATCAAAGACTTTGGCTCGCTCCGTCATCTTTTTTCAGCAACACAGGAAGAGTTTTGTGCTCATAAAGGGATGGGGCAGGCCAAGTATGTTCAATTGCAGGCTGTATTAGAGATGACGCAGCGTTATCTAGCAGAGACTTTATCTCGTGGAGATGCGCTTACTAGCCCAAGTCATACTAAGCTTTATCTCTCGAGCATGTTGCGCGATCGCCAGCGAGAAGCCTTTTATATATTGTTCCTTGATAACCAAAATAGGGTAATAAAGGACGAGGTGATGTTTGAAGGAACCATCGATGCCGCATCGGTTTACCCGCGGGAAGTGGTTAAACGGTCACTTCATCACAATGCGGCGGCATTAATCTTGGCTCATAACCATCCTTCAGGTGTTGCTGAGCCCAGCCAAGCGGATAGGCGGATTACACGCCGATTAACCGACGCATTAGCGCTGGTGGACATCCGAGTTCTCGACCATTTTGTCGTTGGAGATGGTGAAGTTGTCTCTTTTGCAGAGCGTGGATGGATTTGAATCACATTTTAGGTTGTTAGTTGCGTTAAATCTGCTATTATTCCGGCCACATTTTTAGACCTAAAATCAGCTCTGATTACTCAAGCAAGCTGCGCTGCACAAAAAAAGATCACGAAATCCGTAAAAAGGATCTGTTCGGGTCTTGAGCAATGCGTGTCAAGTTAGTATAATGCGCGACCTTTGATAGCCTTGTATGGATTTTCCATAACGGTTTTTACCTTCTATTTTAATTGATAGAGAGGTTCGGCCACCAAGGTTGATATCGAGCTGAAACGATTGGAGAAGACATTCATGTCCCGAGTATGCCAAGTAACTGGTAAGCGTCCAGTAACGGGTAACAACCGTTCACACGCACGCAATGCTACTAAGCGCCGTTTTCTGCCGAACCTACAAACTCATCGTTTCTGGGTAGAGAGCGAAAAACGTTTTGTTAAACTACGTCTAACTGCTAAAGGCATGCGTATCATTGATAAGAAAGGCATCGATGCTGTTCTTGTTGATATCCGTGCACGTGGCGAAAACGTTTAAGAGGAATTAAGCAATGGCTAAAGGCATTCGTGAGAAAATTCGTCTAGTATCTTCTGCAGGTACTGGTCACTTCTACACAACTGATAAGAACAAGCGTAACATGCCAGGCAAATTTGAGATCAAAAAGTTTGATCCAGTAGTTCGCCAACACGTTATGTACAAAGAAGCTAAAATCAAGTAATTGATGCTTTTTTTGCTCTTCTTCAGTAGAAGAAAGAATTGAAAAACCCAGTTTAATCGCTGGGTTTTTTTATATCTAAAATTTGAGTAACTCAATTATTCTTGCTTGATATAGCCTCTGATAGATAGAAATCTGTACAACATAGAAAGTATTGCCACTTTCACGATATACTGAATGTTCAATAGGTTAGATGAGCAGAATCAGATGAGATATCGTGGACGCCGGTGGAACAACATACTCATGTTCAGTGTGATCGCTTTTATTGGCGTGTTAAACCTTCCAACATTGATCAAAGCGTACCTTATCGAGCCTGAACCGCAGGTTGATAGCCCTTATCCTTATCTCCTGAACCCAACAGCAAAGCTTCAAGCGTTACACTTTGCTAAGTGGTCTGTCATTCAACAAGATAATCAATGGGTTTACCAGTTCGAAGATACTGACTTTCCTCAAGCCACCAATGCACAAGAGCTGTCACAACGTTGGAAAGAGCTTGTGGGCACGGAAGTCGACTCACAGACCTACACAGACCTTACGCCTCGGTTAAGTACACCACACACCATCGAAGTATGGTATCAAGACCAAGAAGAGCCCCAGCGTATTACCTATTATCAATTGCCTGAGTTCTGGTTGTTAAAAAACTGGAATGATCAGTGGTTGGCGGTGTCTATTGAAGAGAGCTACCTGTTTCCAAGCTTTAACGCTAACCACTCCTCTAAATCGGACGACTAACTATGCCTGAATTACCCGAAGTCGAAGTAAGCAGAATGGGGATCTCGCCTCATTTAGTCGGTGAGACCATTAAAACTCTTACTTTTCGCACGCCCAAGCTGCGTTGGGATATCCCACAAGAGTTAAAAGCATTAGAAGGGCAGATGATTCGCTCCATCTCGCGTCGTGCAAAGTACCTATTGATTGAAACGGATACTGGCACTGCCATTGTTCACCTTGGTATGTCTGGCTCACTACGCGTATTAGACGCTGACTTTCCAGCAGCCAAGCACGATCACGTGGATCTTAAGCTCACCAATGGCAAAGTATTGCGCTACAACGACCCTCGCCGCTTTGGCGCTTGGTTGTGGTCGGCGCCTGATGAAGTCCACTCTGTGTTGCTTGGTTCTGGTCCTGAGCCGTTAACGGACGACTTTAACGCTGATTACATTGCTGAGAAAGCAGAAAAGCGTAAAGTCGCAGTCAAGCAGTTCATCATGGACAACAAAGTAGTGGTCGGTGTCGGGAATATCTACGCTAACGAAGCCTTGTTCTCTGCAAAAATCCACCCGTTACGATCGGCAAACAAAGTGACCAAAGCCGAATGGATCTTGTTAACCGATGAGATTAAACAAGTACTCGCAACGGCTATCAAGCAAGGTGGTACTACGCTGAAAGATTTTTCTCAGGCTGATGGTAAACCAGGCTACTTCGCACAAGAGCTGCAAGTGTATGGTAAAGCAGGTGAAAAGTGCCCTAACTGTGAAGCTCTAATCCAAGAGTTAAAAATAGGGCAAAGAAATACGTTTTTTTGCGAAGAGTGCCAAGTATAAAAAAGCTGAACGCGTGTTCACTTTTTACTGCTAGTAGATATAAGTGCTAGTCGCTATAATTGCAATAATGATATGAATTGAGAATAGTAGAATGAAATATTTAGTAACTGGCGTTGCCGGTTTTATCGGCTCTGCAGTGTCAGAGCGACTATGCGCAGCAGGCCATGAGGTTGTCGGTATTGATAACTTGAATGACTACTACGAAGTCTCTCTGAAACATGACCGCCTTAAACGTATCGAACATGAAAACCTGACCTTTATCGAGCTGGATCTTGCTGATAGAGAGGGCATGGCGAAGCTGTTTGCTGAGCAAAAATTTGACCGTGTGATTCACTTAGCAGCGCAAGCTGGCGTTCGTTACTCAATTGATAACCCGATGGCGTATGCCGATAGCAACCTTGTCGGTCACTTAGCTATTCTTGAAGGTTGTCGCCATAATAAGGTTGAACACCTCGTTTATGCTTCATCGAGTTCCGTTTATGGCTTGAATCAAAAAATGCCATTCCATACAGCAGACAGTGTTGATCACCCGATTTCACTGTACGCCGCGACTAAGAAGTCGAATGAGTTGATGGCGCATACCTATTCTCATTTATACGACGTACCAACGACAGGTCTTCGCTTCTTTACGGTTTACGGCCCTTGGAGTCGCCCTGATATGGCGATGTTCAAGTTTGCGAACCTAATCGTAGCGGGCAAAGAAATCGACATTTATAACAACGGCGACATGATGCGTGACTTCACTTATATCGATGATATTGTTGAAGGTATTATTCGTGTTCAAGATCGTATTCCAGCCAAGCAACCAGATTGGACCGTTGAGCAAGGGTCACCAGCAACCAGTTCTGCTCCGTATCGCGTGTTTAACATCGGTCACGGCAGCCCGGTTAAATTAATGGACTACATCGAAGCATTAGAAGGTGCTCTAGGTGTTGAAGCGAAAAAGAACTTCATGCCAATGCAGCCTGGTGATGTGTACGCGACTTACGCTGATACGGAAGATTTGTTTGAAGCGGTTGGCTATAAACCTCAAGTGAAGATCCAAGAAGGCGCGAAAGCTTTCGCGGATTGGTATAAAGCCTATTACTCGCTGTAGTAATTGATAAACTTTGAATAAAAAATAGCGCTCACTGAGCGCTATTTTTATAGGTAATCGCATGATTGCTTTTTAGGTATAAGTATAAGCATAAAGAGAGGGGGCAATTTAATGTGAGTGTACTTTTCCTAGACCTAGAATTTTGGTCTGAACTCTTTATCTAGTACTGCAAGGTGATAAAGGTTTGTTGATAGATTAAGTGCCATACTCTTTATTTTGTTCACAATCTTCATAAAGGCGACAGAATAGTCTTTTCTACCTTTATGTTTACGACTACCGATAATTGACGGCCGTTTACTACGCTGTAATCCAGCAGAAGAAACACCAAACATGGGGTGCTTATGAATCCAAGTATTCCTTAAGAATACATCAACTGGATAATTAAAAGTTGAACTTTGTTCGATGAAAGCTTGTGCCGCTTTGGGAGATATAGCATAGCAGGCGGTTCCTTGAGGAACTTTCAAATACTTTACAAGATGCTGTGTATCGTACTTATCAACTGAATAATGTAGTCTATTCTTACTGTCTTGTAAGCGAATAAAACCACACTGCTCAATATGCTGCTCGGCGATAGTCAAAGTATTGCGAAATATATCGATATCAATATCGGCATGATCTTCGAAGACTAAAATGGGTTCATTTAACTCTATGCATTTTTGCCAAATAAGATAATGGCTTGCATAACACCCCACTTCCCCAATTGCATGCGGTCTACCCATATTGTGTAAAAAAGCTCTATCGTGAATTCTTGTTAGTAGAGGATGTTCATCGGTTCGTGCATCCACTCCGATAAAAAACTCAAAATCAACCTGAGCATCCTTAAGGGCGTTAGCTGTTGATTTTTGCCTACAATGGTTTGCTTTTAAGGTAATACAGTATGATTTCATAAAGCTATATTGATGTGTTTATTTATAGTGAACCATAGTAACACTCGCCTGGATTTTTGTAATAACGGTTCACTTATTTAGCGATTATGGTTGTGACGGGCTTCAAGAATGTTGAGGCAGTATGGCTGATTGACTATTAGTGGTTCTGTAGTGTCGGAAAGATCGTGCTCGGGGCGGATTAAATTATAGGTATTAATAAAAATAGCGCTCACTGAGCGCTATTTTTATTTTTCGGAGTAGATAAAGAGAACTACTTGGCTGTTTTTATTGTGATTTCGTCTGCTACTTTTTGTGGCACAAACTGACTAATATCCCCGCCGTGTATAGCGACTTCACGAACAATGGTTGAAGAGAGGAAAGCATATTCTTCTGAAGGGGTAAGGAACACGCTTTCAAGCCCTGGTAGTAACTTGCGGTACATGCTAGTGAGTCCAAACTCGTACTCAAAATCCATGGTTGTTCTTAGGCCTCGCACCAACACATTCGCTTGCTGCTGTTTAGCAAAATCGACCAGTAACCCCGAAAATCCTTCAACAGACACGTTAGGTAAGTGAGACACCGCATCACGTAACAACTCTACACGTTCATCTAATTCAAACATGGTTTTTTTACTTGGGCTCGCTGCTACTCCAACAGTGATATGGTCGAACATGCTAGCGGCACGAACAATGATATCAAGGTGGCCATTGGTCACCGGATCAAAAGTTCCTGGATAAATAACGTGTGTGCTCATTTTAGCTGTCCTTGCTTAATGTAGTGTTCGAATTCGGTGCTTTACTAGAGTTTAAGGCCTTATCGAGTTGCTGCTTTACCATATCGAGTGTGATGTCTTTCATCAGGTCATCGCCTTTAGCACGGGTTCCCCATGGAAGGTCTGCGACTGGTTTACCTTGTTGTGCTTCTACGTGCTGTTGATAAACACTCACTACGATATCGAGATCGTTGTAAGGTCCTGTTCTACGAGGGTCGCTGTGTGCGTACAAGCCGATTACAGGCGTTGACTGCGTAGTTGCCAAGTGGGCTGGGCCAGTATCAGGTGCCAATACCACCGTTGCATGTTTCAGTACGGCAGTCAGTTGCTTCAAGTTCGTTTTGCCAATCAAGTTGGTTACTGGCGACTGGCATAATTTTTCGATGTCGCTACCAAGGTTAACTTCTCTTGGTGCCGGAGAACCACATAACACCACTTGCATGCCTTGTTCGACAGCATAATCAGCAATAGCTGCATATCGCTCAGTTAACCAATTGCGTGAATCTTTGCTTGCAGCTGGGGAGATAACCAAGGTCGGCTTGTCTGCCATGGTGCTAATTGCGAGTTGTTCATCTTCTGGTGTTAAAGGGATATCCCATTGAGGCTTATCGAAGGGGGCACCAATGTAGCGAGCAAATTCGGCAAAGTTATCCAACACATGAAACTTATCTGAAATAGGTAGGTGGTGGTTGGTAAAGAGTGACTGCATTTCACGAGTACGGTTTTTGCCAAATCCCACTTTGCACTTCGCCTTTATCCCCCAAGATAGCACGCTGGCTCTGAGTGCGGCTTGCATATGCAGAAGTGCATCAAATTTACGATCAGATAGCTGACGCCATAATTCACGCATTCCTTTGAAGCCTTGTTTCTTATCGAAAACAATCACCTCAATACCGGGTAGATCGCCGATCAGCATGGCTTCTATTTTGCCCGTTATCCAAGTGATTTTCGTTTCAGGCCACTGCTTCTGGATGGCTTGAACCACAGAAATAGCATGACAAACATCGCCAATCGCGGAGAGGCGAAGTATGCAAAGAGATTGAGGTGCAGTTGAGAACAGTGACATAAAGTGCCCGAAAAAGTGAATAACATCAGAATTATGCAGATACTCGCATTAGTTGTAAAATAGCAATGACGAAAAGCGACCCAAAGGCCTCATAGATGGAAACAATTAGCACCAACAACCAAACAATTTGGTATGACCCTGAACTTTTGGCTCAGGTACCAGAGGGCGATATCGATCAGATCTTTGAGGCTGAATATTGGCAGCAACAAGACGCCATTTCAGGCAGTGCTCAAGGGCGCGGTACCACATGGTTCATTCAGCTTGATGGAATACAGGCCGCATTGCGCCATTATCGCCGTGGCGGATTGTTTGGGAAGCTAGTCGAAGACCAATTTCGTTTCTCTGATTGGGAGAGTACTCGCTGCGCTATGGAGCTTAATGTCCTAAAGATATTGGCAAACGCAGGTGTGAATGTACCGAAGCCCATTGCTGCTAGAGCCATTAAAAGCGGACTACTTTATCGAGCGGACTTAATGTCTGAACGAATTCCCAATGCCAAAGATCTGGTTGATGTCTTGGTCAATGGCCCGATAGATGCGGATGTTTATCGTCGAATTGGCCAAGAGGTACGCAAGATGCACGATGCTGGGGTTAATCATACCGATCTCAACATTCATAATATCCTGCTTGATGACTCGCAAAGGGTGTGGATTATTGACTTTGATAAGTGTGGTCAGCAAGCGGGTGATGACTGGAAAGAAGGCAACTTGAATCGCTTAAAGCGCTCGTTCTTAAAAGAAGTGAACAAGCGCCAGATTCAATGGCAAGAGTCGGATTGGGAGCCGATATTAAAGGGTTATCAAGGTTAGATGTTAAAGGGCTACCAAGGCTAATTAGGTCAAATAGTTGTTAGCTAAGAATGTATTCCAAGGTTTTATCCAACGCCCCTCGGTTCTGCTCAACTACTTGATAAGCCGCTAAGCCTTTAGTTTTGCGCAGCTCTGATTGTTTGAACAGTCGTTGGAGTTGGCCTGCGATATCTTGGCTATCTTGACATATAACCACGGCATTGGCTTCCAGTAGCTTGTCTGTGATCTCGCTGAAGTTAAAGTAGCTAGGACCATTCAATAAAGGTAGTTGTAGGGCTGCTGGTTCTAGAAGATTGTGGCCACCTACCTTATCGCCTACAAGGCTTCCTCCCATAAAACACACATCAGCACCACCGAGTAAGGTCAACATTTCTCCCATCGTATCAGCAATATACACTTCAACATCAGAGGCGATAGGTTGTTGACTTGTTCGAGTGATGGTGTTGAATTCTTGCTGTTTAGCCAGTTCCGTCACTTGGCTGAATCGTTCAGGGTGACGAGGTACAATCATCAATAACGCTCTTGGGTTGTCTTTTAGAAGTTGCTTATGAGCATCTAAAACAATTTCATCTTCACCTTGGTGGGTACTCGCAGCAATCCAGACATCACGATTAAAGCCGACTTGATCCCTCAAAGCTTTACCTTTTTCTACTTGTTCAGAAGAGACTTCAATATCAAACTTGATTGAGCCTGTCACATGCACCGATGCTTTATCTAACCCTAATCGTATAAAACGCTCAGCATCACTTGGGTATTGGCAGAGTACTTGAGAAAGGTTTTTCGCTAGAAGGTTAAAGACGGATTGGAATTTAGCATAGCGCTGGCACGAGCGCTCAGATAGGCGAGCGTTGAGTACTGAAATAGGAATCCCAGCTTTCGCGACGCAATGTAACGTGTTTGGCCAAAGCTCTGTTTCCATAATCAACATTTGCTTTGGTTTTACTGATTTAAGGAAGCCTCGTACACACCAAGAAAAATCAATCGGCATGTAGCGATGTTCGACCAAATCACCGAGTTTTTCTATCTGCTCTGCACCCGTGCTGGTTGTGGTGGTAACGATAATGGCTTGGTTTGGATTGCGTCGCTTCAGTTGCTTTATGATCGGTACGGCGGCAATCGATTCACCAACCGATACTGCGTGAATCCAGATAGGATTCTTACCTTGAGCTTGCGGTGTGATCCCGAAATGTTCTTTCCAACGCTGACCAAAACTTGGCTTTCCAGGTTTGCTCTTATAAAGCCCATACAGCAGTAGCGGAGAAGCTAATGACAATATGAGAGTATAGATAAGTCGTATAAGCATAAGAACAGTGACACCAGAAGGCAAAATCAATATTCAGAAGAGTATTTTCTTCAATCTCGAAAGTAAAGAGCGTTATAATTAAATGCTTAGTTGCGCTTTCAAACGGACATGGTGAATTTTATCTCATCGCTTATGCAAACCGATCAAACCTATCGTTTCTTGCTCTACGTCGAGCAAAATTATTCATTTGCTATTCTTCGCCCATTCTATGATTACGCGAAGCAACTCGGCCATGAGGTTAAGTGGTTGCTTGTTGGTGAAGACGCTTCTGAACATCTTTTACTGGATCAAGAGCAGAGCGTCTCTTTGACAGAAGCTATTGCCTTTAATCCTTCTGCCGTTCTAGTGCCCGGCGATCGCGTTCCTGCTTTTATCCCTGGATTGAAGGTGCAAGTGTTTCACGGTTTGAACGAGAGCAAACGAGGGAACTTATATCCTGAACGTGGTCTATTTGATTTGTATTGCACTGAAGGCCATGAAAGAACGAGCTCATTGGAACCACTAGCTAAACAGCGCGGCTATTTTCAAGTAAAAGAGACCGGGTGGCTGAAGCTCGATAGCTTGTTTAATTACCAAGCCAGTGACAAGCATTTTGAAAGACCGCAAATTCTATTTGCTTCCACTTTTTCGCCAAGCTTATCCTGTGCCGAATTGGTTTATGAAGAGCTTAAGCGCTTAAGCAAACTGAGCCAGTGGCAATGGTTAGTCACACTGCACCCTAAAATGAAGCTAGAGACACGAGAGAAATACCAAGCGTTGGAAGGTGATAATCTTCTGTTCTTCGATAATGATCGAGTGATTGAGATGCAGCATCGTGCTGATGTGATGGTATGTGACAACTCATCGATTTTTCAGGAGTTTTTGTTGCTCAATAAGCCTGTTGTTACGGTCAATAATCGAAACCCTCAAACGAGCTTCATTAATATAACCCAAGCGGAACAGTTAGAATCAGCAATTCAACAAGCGATGCTGCCTGATGAAGCAAGAGATAAAGCCATTGCTAATTATGGTCCGTCGATAACGCCATATTTAGATGGGCAATCCTCAGCGAGAGTTCTGAGTGCTATTACTGATGTGCTAGAAAGCGGCTGGCAAGATAACAAGCCAAAAAATTGGATTCGTAACTTTAAAATCCGTAAATCATTAAACTATTGGAAATTCTAGGGCTGAATAATGAGAAAACATACCCTGTCTGTCATTGTTATTACCAAGAATGAAGAAGACCGAATTGAAACTTGCCTTAAATCTGTTGTTGATATTGCCGATGAACTGATTGTTCTAGACAGTGGCTCAACAGATGCAACCGTTGAAATATGCCAAAAATATACAGATAACGTGACAATCACAGATTGGCCTGGTTTTGGTAAGCAAAAGCAGCGAGCGCTAGATAAAGCGACATGTGATTGGGTGCTATCAATTGATGCTGACGAAGCTCTCGATAAAGAGATGAGCAACGCTCTTGTTGAACTATTAAAACAAGATCAAATCAAACACACTGCGTACAAGCTGCCTTGGGGAGTGACGCTTTATGGCACGACTCTAAAACATGGCCGCAGTGCTCGTGCTGTGTTGAGACTCTTTAAAAGAGAGGGCTCTCGATATACGTTGGATGAAGTTCATGAAACCGCTATACCGGAACAAGGAACGACGGGCACTCTGAAAGGTTACTTGCTCCACTATACCCACAGAGATTATGGGCACGGCTTAGATAAAGCAGCGCAATATGCTTGGCTTGGTTCTCAAAAGTACCACCGTAAAGGTAAGAAGTCACACGGCCTATTCCTTGCTCTAATAAGAGCAATATGGACGTTCTTCTTGGTCTATATTATCCGCCGTGGCTTTATGGATGGCAGTGTCGGTTTCATCATGGCTATGACCTACGCTCAAGTGAATTTCAATAAATATGTTGGCTTGTGGCTTATCGAAAAAGAAAGGAGTTAACCAGTGGCTTTTAAATTAGAGTACTGCCTGTCAGATACTTACAATGTAGGGGATGATCTTAACCCTTGGCTATGGCCACAACTGTTTGGTGACTTGATTGTAGAAGATAGCTCTCGTTATTTTTTAGGCATAGGGACGATTTTGACGGAGAAGCGATTAAATAAAACGCTTTCAGGTGCGGACGAAGTTATTATTTTCTCATCAGGTGCATGGGAGTGGAACGTCCCCAAGTTATCTGACAAGTGTACTGTTTATGGTGTAAGAGGGCCTAGGACGGCAAAAAAATTAGGGTTAAAACCCGAACTGGTGGTTGGAGATGGTGCTTATCTCCTTCGTGAAGTTGACTTCCCTAAAGCGGAAATACAAAAAGGGAAGATTGGCTTTATACCTCATCATCGTAGTGAAGATTTTATCGATTGGGATAAAGTTTG
Organism: Vibrio sp. 10N.222.52.B7; assembly: GCF_041474275.1. Taxonomy (NCBI): domain Bacteria; kingdom Pseudomonadati; phylum Pseudomonadota; class Gammaproteobacteria; order Vibrionales; family Vibrionaceae; genus Vibrio; species Vibrio sp. 10N.222.52.B7. The sequence continues at coordinate 52,046 of NZ_JBFRTU010000005.1, forward strand.
CCAGAAGATAGGTTTAACATACATTACAGCAAAACAACCGGTCGAGACTTTTTTGTTGGCTCTTCAAGAGTGTGAGTCCGTTGTGACTGAGGCCATGCACGGTGCAATTATTGCGGACGCACTTCGCATCCCTTGGAAAGGAGTTCGTTTCTCTCCTGCATTTGACGATGAAAAGTGGTATGACTTTGCTGAATCTATGGATGTAGAGCTAACCTTACACGACTTACCTTTTATGAGTGTTAATAAAATGCCCATTGGTAAATTGTTAGAAAATACGTATAAGAGAAATGTAGCTAAATTATTTAAATCTTCATCGAGAAAGTGGCTGTCACTTGTGACTGTGTACAAACTGGCCTCTAATGGCGATATGAAAAATTTACAATTGAAGCTTAAAGTCTTAGCCAATGACAAGAGCAATTACCAGTTGAGCTCTTTAGAACAACTCAATGCGACAGTCGAGATTCAAAAAGAAGTGATAAATAAAATTATCAAAGATCAGAACTAAATCGTTAGGGCAGGCTAAATCATTTTCCTGCCCTGTTAGTATCAAATTATTTCTTAGTTAGTTTTTCAAAAAAGTTAATATGCTGTTTTACTGTTTCTGATGACGAAAAGTAGCGTTGAAGTCTGATCTTTGCTTTACGTCCCATCTCCGCGCAATGTTCTTTATTCTTCGCCATATTGTTTATAGATTCACCTAATAACTGAGCGTTTTTTACGGGAACAATGTGGCCAGTTTCGTTTTCTTCAATAAGTTCTGGGGAGCCACCAGTTGTCGTTACGATGGATGGTGTCCCATTCGCCATGGCTTCAACAATCGTTCTTGGGAGCCCCTCTCCACTGATTGATGGTTGAATTTGAAAATCAGCCATAGCCATAATGGATGGAACATCTTTTCTGTGACCAATGAAGTGTATTCTCTCTGACATAGGGCTATCTTTCGCCATATCAAAATAAGGTTCGTAACCACTGCCAATTAAAAGAAGATGAAAGTTTGGGTTATCAACAAAGTGTGTAGCTCTGATTAGAACATCAATTCCCTTGCTGGGCCTAACATGAGCAGCACACACAGCAATGACATTATTGGAGTCTAAGCCAAACTCTTCTGGCTTATTTTCCTGAACAGTATACCAGTCTAGTTCGTGACCTTTGTAGATGGTAACTACATTATCTTTATTGCACCAAACTCTCTTTTTAACGTCATTGGCGACAGCTTTTGATACGCATACAACACCACTGACTTTTGGGTGCAGGTGAGTGAGGTAGGCTGAAGGATCATGGCGATACAGGCCACCTGTAGTCCCGCGATATGTGATTAATTTTGTTTTCTTACCAATACAAGCAAACGCAGCGTTTGGTATCGTCTTAGAATTAAATGCATAAAAAATGTCATAGGCTTTGCTGTTCAGTTCAGCCCTATAAGCTTTGATAGTCTTTAAACAAATCTTTTTATTTGGGTAGGCATCAACAACTCTTACGCCATTTTCTTGAAACCGTTGAGCGTATTCTGCATCGCCTTGGGTAAGAACTGTGACCTCATGACCTTGCTTTACCATTTCTATAAACATTTCGGCTTCAGGACGTACACTATTTCGAGCATGATAGTAGGAACTAGCAATAAGAATTTTCATTGGATTACCGCTTCGAGTATTTGAATTTTATATTATGTAGATGGCGTTGGATGGTTTCATTAAGATTAAACCACTCACGTTTACATTTTTTTAATAGACTTCTATTAGCTGTTTTTTTTGCGTAGCCTATTTCAGAGTCAAACTTAGGGTCATTAGTGACACAAGGTTCTTTAGTTCCATAGCATTCAACTTCATTCGCCCAAAATCGATCCATATATATGTCGACAGCCATGTACCACTCTTTAGAGTGTAGTAACAGTTTATTCGCTCCTTGAGGTGTAAGATAATAAGCAGTTGTACTCATATGCCCTTTTGTGAATTTGTGGATGTTGGTCGAAGAACATTTTAGTATAGAATAAGAACTGAACTCTCGACGTTTATTATTAAATAACCGAATACATTCGATAGATTCAGGTAGTTCAGGAATATCTTTTAAAAAATTTAAAAATGTCTTTTTAAATAACAAAGCATCGTCTTCAATAATAATTATTGGCTGATTTAGCTCTATACATTTTTCCCAGAGTAAAAAGTGACTTGCGTAACAGCCTAATTGACCAGCGTTAAGCGTTTTTGCTCTATATGTTTGGCTTAATTCATCATTATAACGTTTCAGTAATGGATGAGGAGGTGATGTTCTGCCGTCCACGGCAGAAAAGAGCTCAAAAGGAAGAGATAGTTCATCTAGTTGACGACTAATGTTTTTTTTTCTATCTGTGGAAGATTCTAAATTTATGACAAATATTTTAGTCATTGGTAACTCTCTTACATCTTGAGCAAATAGGTAGAAGGAACAATAAATACAACATCAGGGGTTGAGGGTGATTGAAAGGGACATCTGTTAGCCCTGCAATGAAAAATAGACTAACTAAACCAATCACTATATATGTATCGAGTGATGGTAAATTTTTCACTATCATTAGTGGATAAATTAGAAGTCCAATTACAAGTGTTAGCCCTATAATTCCAGACTTAACCATTTTATCTAAAAATTGATTGTGGTAGTGAGCTGAAGCGAAGTGAAAAAGTTGTTTGGATATTTCACCATTTTTCAACTTACCTTTTAATATTTCTCGTTGTTCTTGTCCGTGTCCTAGTATTGGTTTTTGTTTTATTAGTTCTGGTGCCAGCATCCACATTTGTAGCCTAAGCCCAATAGAAGTACTATAGTCATTTGATTGTATTCTCTCTATTTCATAGATGGTTCTGTCATATCTATCATTTATTTTTTCTTTAAATAAGAATACACCAGTAGAAGTTAGAATGGCTGTGAATATAAAGGCAAGTAATATTTTCCTTTTTGAAGGCGGGTTCTTAATGCATTTAGTAATGAATATAAAAAAGATACTCAAAGTAAACGCTAACCAGATACCTCTAGTTTCACTTAGGATAATAGGTGGGAGTGACAATAAAAAAGCTATCAAAGGAAGTGTTTTTCCCTTTAAAGATGAATTATCTAGCAATAAAGAGAAAGCGATTATGGATATCAAAGCGCAAGCTGTCGCGTAAGGTATTGGGTTTATATAGCCAGCATCACGTTCTATACCTATATAAAGGTTGAAATATACGCTATTGACACATACAGCAAAACTACCGACTAAAACTATCCATTGAATCACTCTTTGAGTCAGGATTTGATATGGAAAAAATAAAAGAAACAGTGTCGAACCAAGCAGTGCTCTCATCTCTCTAGAGCTTGAACCATGGTAATAGTAACTAAATATTGTATATGCACATAATAGAGATAATAACCAAATAAATGGCGATTTTAGGTTTTTAATTATGATCTCTTTTCTATACAAAA
>NZ_JBFRTU010000005.1:56248-73301 GCF_041474275.1 Vibrio sp. 10N.222.52.B7
AAAAAAATACTAATAATTATGCTAAGTATAATAAATGGGATAAGCTTTTTATCACCGTTATCTAATACAAGCATGACTGTTACTGCAATAAAATAAGGTAGTATCAGTAATATGGACAGGTTACGTTTGATAAGAGTCATTATGATTATTAAACACTAGTTATGATAAGGGTTTACATTGTTTTCAGGGCGAGTCTTAAGCAGTCTTAAGATCCACATATATTGCTCAGGCTTTTTGCTTACGTAGTCTTCAATACATTGATTCATCATACGCGCGTCCTCCTCTTCGCCTCCTGTTGGGAATGGTAGAGCAGGGTAGAAGTCCAAGGTGTATTGGCCTGTACTGCTATCGTATTGAGCAAACAAGGGCACAATTTTAGCTTTACTCAGTTTTGATAGGCGACCAAGGCCTGAGATAGTTGCTTTTTGAGTCGCGAAAAAGTCAACGAAGACACTGTGCTCACGGCCAAGATCTTCATCAGGGAGGTAGTAACCCAGGTACCCATCACGTACCGACTTGATGAAAGGTTTTATACCACCACTGCGATCATAAACACGACCGCCGTATTGTACGCGCTGTCGATGCATCAGCCAGTCACTGAGTTTGTTCTTTTGTGCTTTCGCCATTGCAGATACTGGAAGGTTACGTGATGCTAGTAATACCGCTGGGATATCGATAGCCCATGTGTGTGGCACCAGCAAGATCACATTCTCGCCACTGTCTGTAATATCGGTTAGATTGCTCAGGCCGTTTATCGCAGTGTTATTCTCTAGCCAAGTTTTACTCTTGAGTGTCAGTGAAGCAAATCCCATCAAAAATGAGATGGAAGTAACGTATGACTGATAGAGAGTTTCTTCGCGCTCTTCGATTGATTGCTCAGGGAAACACATCTCAAGGTTCACTCTAGCCCGGCGGTTAGCCTTATTCTTAATTTTTACAGCTTGCTTAGCCATAAACTTAGCTAATGCTAAACGAATGCTATTAGGTAAGAAGCAGACTAAAGACGATAACAAAACAGCAATCCAAGTTCCCCAGTATTTAGGTGCAAGAAACCCCCATTCAAACTCAGGATTGTAAGCTTTTGGATCAAAATCATTGCGTTGTGTGGTCATTCATTCACTACATTATTTAAATCAGAGAGTTAACTTAATATCGGTCACTCTGGGAATGATTATATTCGTTAGACATTCCCAATAATACACGCTAAAAGTAGGGTGTATTATTGGTCCTAATCTGAAATATACCGTTAAGCGTTTACGATCTTCATGTACTCAGCAACGCCATCGGCTACTGCTTTAAACTCGATATCGCAACCTGTACCGCGAAGCTTCGTTAGGTCTGCTTGAGTGAATTCTTGGTAAGCACCTTTTAAATGCTCAGGGAAAGGAATCGTTTCGATTTCGCCTTTACCATGGTGCTTGATAACTGCCTTGGCGACTTCTTCAAACGACTCAGCATTGCCAGTACCTAGATTAAAGAGGCCAGATACCCCATTTTCTAAGAACCACAAGTTTACAGCCGCAACATCACCTACATACACAAAATCACGCTTAAAGGTTTCGCTACCTGCGAACAATTTCGGGTTTTCACCGGCATTCATTTGGTTGTTTAGGTGGAAAGCGACAGAGGCCATGCTGCCTTTGTGTTGCTCGCGTGGACCATAAACATTGAAGTAACGAAACCCTACGATTTGCGAAAGCTTTTCGTTGTGTGCTGCTGCATCCGCGGTTAAGCGGCGAACGTAGTTATCAAATTGTTGTTTTGAATAGCCGTAGACATTCAATGCACCTTCGTACTCTCGTTCTTCAATGAAAGTGTCGGTTTCACCGTAAGTTGCAGCTGAAGAGGCATACAAGAAAGGAATTTCACGTTCAACACAGTAATGAAGTAGCTCTTTTGAGTATTCATAGTTGTTGAGCATCATGTATTTGCCATCCCACTCAGTGGTAGCAGAGCATGCTCCTTCATGGAAAACAGCTTCAATATGACCAAAATCATCACCGGCCATGACTTGAGTTAGGAAGTCATCACGATCCATGTAATCCGTGATGTCTAGGTCTACAAGGTTCTTAAATTTCTTACCATCTTTTAAGTTGTCGACGACTAGAATATCGTTGTGGCCAGCTTCATTGAGCGCCTTAACAATATTGCTGCCAATCATGCCAGCACCACCAGTTACGATAATCATAATTCCCTAACTCTTTTGAATACAAAACGATCATGAGTATAGCAAGGAATGGATAAGGCGGGCTAGTGGAATAATTCCTCAACCGGAGTATGATAAGGCAAGCTAAGTTATAAATTTTGTTGAGTTAATTACTCAAAACTATAGGTATTATCATGAAAATTGCAGTCGCTGGTACAGGATATGTTGGCTTATCAAACGCAATGTTATTGGCTCAAAACCATGAAGTTGTCGCTATTGATATTGTTGAAGAAAAAGTAACCATGCTTAATAATAAGCAGTCACCGATTGTCGATAGTGAAATCGAGCATTTCTTATCGAGTAAGGAGCTGCACTTCAAAGCCACAACCGATAAGTCAGCTTACAAAGATGCCGAATTTGTCATTATTGCAACACCAACAGATTATGATCCTAAAAGTAACTATTTCAACACCTCCTCCGTTGAATCTGTTATTAAAGATGTTATGAGCATAAATTCCAATGCGGTAATGGTGATCAAATCAACGGTTCCTGTGGGATACACTGAACAGATCCGTGAAGAATTAGGTTGCGAAAACGTCATGTTCTCACCGGAGTTTTTGCGTGAAGGCAAGGCCCTGTACGATAATCTACACCCATCACGTATTATCGTTGGTGAATGTTCTGAACGCGCTAAAGTGTTTGCGAATCTTCTTGTGGAAGGTGCGGAAAAAGAAAACATCGACGTACTGTTTACTCACTCAACGGAAGCAGAAGCAGTAAAGTTATTCTCAAATACTTATCTAGCGATGCGAGTTTCTTATTTCAATGAGCTTGATTCTTACGCGGAAGCGCATGGCTTGGATTCTCGTCAGATCATAGAAGGTGTTGGCTTAGACCCTCGAATTGGCAGTCACTACAACAACCCTTCGTTTGGCTACGGTGGCTACTGCTTACCCAAAGATACCAAACAGCTATTAGCGAACTACCAAGATGTACCAAACAACATTGTCGGTGCCATTGTTGATGCTAACCGTACCCGCAAAGATTTTATTGCGGATTCAATCATCAAGCGTTCTCCTAAAGTGGTCGGCATCTATCGCTTGATCATGAAGGCAGGCTCGGACAACTTCCGTGCTTCTTCAATTCAAGGGATCATGAAGCGCTTGAAAGCTAAAGGTATCGAAGTTGTTGTGTTTGAACCGGTATTGAAAGAAGAGCACTTCTTTAACTCGAAAGTCTATTCTGATCTTGCTGAGTTCAAAGCGGTGTCCGATGTGATTGTTTCTAATCGAATGGTAGAAGAGATCGCAGACGTAGCAGACAAGGTTTACACACGAGATCTGTTTGGCAGTGATTGATTCGGCTCTATTTTAGCTAATGCTAATTAGACCAGATGTTAACAGCTCGATCTATCCGTTTAGTGGCGATATACTGAACCCCTAAACGGATAGGGATACTAATAACTAATGAAAACACGTGACAAGATTGTTTACGCTGCTCTAGAGCTTTTTAATGAGCACGGTGAGCGTAGTATTACGACCAATCATATTGCTGAGCATATCGAGATTAGCCCTGGTAACCTCTACTACCATTTCCGCAACAAGCAAGAAATTGTCCGTGATATCTTTACTCTCTATTCAACAGAGTTGCTTGAAAGGTTCACGCCGATTCGAGGCCAGCAAGAAAGTCTGACGCTACTAAAGACCTACTTAGATTCTATCTTCACACTGATGTGGAAGTACCGATTCTTCTATGCGAATCTGCCTGAAATATTGTCACGTGATGAAAAACTCCACCTTGATTACATGGCTGTGCAAGAAAGATTGCAAACCAACCTTGTCGATATTATGAGAGCCTTTGTTGAGTTGAACTTGCTTAAAGCAACGGATGCGGAAATGAAGTCGATGGTTACTTCCCTTCACTTGATCGCATCGGGCTGGTTAGCCTATCAATCTGCGATGTCTCCAAAAGCTCAAATTACAGAGCAAGTGGTACATCAAGGCATGTTGCAGATGATCGCGACCGTTAAACCAATTGCGACCGCGCAAGGTTTTGAACAGCTGACATTGTTGGAAGATGGTGTAAGGGCTTTGAACTCAAAGTAGAAAGGTACGAGTAAGGGAGATACGGGATTCGAAGAGCTACAAGAGCAGATGCGAGTAACCGATATTCGAGATACGAAGAACGGGGAAGAGCAGATTTGAGTGGGGGGATATGAACCGCGACGTCATTCCCTACAGCGAGGTACGAGCGTGATAGGGAATCTCTCTTTATCTTTGAGGCTAACAATGTAGTAGCGAGATTCCAGATATTTCGTTCCTCAATTCTGGAATGACGAAGTTTTGTAAGTGACTAGTTCAAGGCCTCTTAACTCTTTTGGGTTGCTCAAGATTAATTAGTACCTTTTCCTCGAACCTACTCTTAAACCTTCTGTATCCGGAACATTCACACCCGATTATGCTTTAAGCTCTTCGCATCTCGGTTGCTCGTATCCCGTATCTGCTCTTTATCGAACCAGCCAACTCTTCGGGTTCTGAGCTTGGCTGTTTCTGCGAATCTCAAAGTACAGTGATGGGCGCGTTTGGCCGCCTGTGTCACCAGCAAGCGCAATAGCTTCACCCGCTTCAACCTTGTCACCTTCTTTCTTTAAAAGCGCTTGGTTAAAGCCATAGAGCGTCATATCGCCTTTACCGTGATCAAGCAGTACTACTAAACCATAACCTCGCAGATACTCGGCAAATACCACCGTACCTGAGTAAACGGATTTTACCTGCTGACCGTACTTGGCCTTGATCACCATGCCTTTCCAGTTAATTTGACCCGTTTGGCGTGAGCCGTAGTTATGCAGAACTTTGTCTTTAATTGGCCAAGGCAGTTTGCCTTTACGTTTGGCTAACCCATCCATAGGGACAGCGTTCCGCCTCTCGCGAGCCGCTTTTTCTGCTTTCGCTATTTCAGCTTTCAGGCGAGTCTCATTTCGTTGAAGTTCAGCCAAGTAATTTTTGTCACCAGAAATATTCTTCTTAATACTACCAACGGTTTTCTTACGCTGTGTTTGGGTTTTGGCTAACGTATCGCGCTTGGTGGTTTGTTGTTTTAGCAGTGTTGCTATCTGTTCTTGCTCAAGTTGACGCTGCTTATGGCTCTCTTCTAATTCAAGTTGCGTCTGTTCAATCGTTTTAATTGTTGCGGAGCGAGCTTTGGCAAGGTGTTGGTAGTAGTGACTGATGCGATCTTCTTCAACACCAGTATTGAGAATGTGAGAAGAAGCTTTAGCCCTACTTGTCATGTAGTAAGTTTGAATCAGTTGTTCTAGCTTGTCGGTATGGACTTTTTTCTGAGCAGTAAGCGCTTTAATCTTGGTGTCTAAGTTAGCAATATTTGCATTAGCCGTATTGAGTTGCTTTTTACTGTCTAGAATCGATTTTTCAAGCGAAGCGATGGATAGCTCTTGTTTCTTGAGGCTTGCTTGCAGGCTATCGAGCTTTTTCTGTTGTGAGGACAGGTTTTTTTGTTGGCGAGATATTTCACTCGATACGCCTTTCAGTTCCCCCTGAGAGGCGGCAAATGACGATGTAGACAAAATTGCAACACAAAGGCTGGCAGATATCAGAAGAGTCCGGCTAATGGCTCGAATTGGTTTCATCATTATCGTCATTTAGTTATATTCATCTGCTCTTAATTTTTCGAATTTCGCTGAATCGAATCCCGCACCTGCTTTTAAGCTCTTCGTATCTCGGTTGCTCGCATCCCGAATCTGCTCTTAAATCCCATCACCATGGATGAAGTTCTGAGAGCGGCCATTGAACCCTTGGTCCATATCTAAAGATGGCTTGTCTGTTTTAGGTTTTCCGACAATTTTTGCAGGAACCCCTGCGACTGTTGTATGAGGTGGTACGGCTTGCAGAACCACAGAGCAAGAACCAATCTTCGCGCCTTCACCCACTTCAATGTTGCCGAGTATTTTAGCACCAGCACCAATCATTACGCCTTCGCGGATTTTAGGGTGACGATCGCCGCCTTCTTTACCGGTACCACCTAAGGTCACGTCTTGAAGAATCGATACATCATTTTCAACGACGGCTGTTTCACCAATCACAATGCCAGTCGCATGGTCGAGCATGATAGCTTTACCGATACGAGCTGCTGGGTGAATATCAACCTGGCAAGCGACAGAGATTTGGTTTTGTAGGTAAGTGGCAAGTGCAATACGACCTTGTTTCCACAGCCAGTTAGCAACTCGGTAACCTTGCAGAGCGTGGTAGCCTTTTAGATAAAGCAGAGGCATCGAGTACATCTCTACCGCAGGATCTCGATTGACCGTCGCGCAGATATCACAAGCAGCAGCATCAATAATCGATTGGTCCTGCTTGAATGCTTGTTCAACCACTTCACGCACTGCCATTGCTGGCATTGAAGCTGTTTTTAGCTTGTTTGCTAGGATGTAGCTAAGGGCTGCGCCTAAACTTTCATGGTTGATGATCGTGGCATGATAAAAACTCGCAAGCATAGGTTCTTGCTCCGACTGCTGTCGAGCTTCCTTCACAATGCATTGCCAAACTTTTTGTTGTTCACAGTGTTTCATTTTACCATCCATTCATTTAAACCAGATACGCGTAGCGAGATAAGAGATTCGAAGAGCTATAAGAGCAGATGCGAGTAACCGAGATTCGAGATACGAAGAACGAGGTGTAAAGAACAGATTAGAGAGATACGGATAACGAAAAGCAGCCTTCTTTAAGCGCTCAATCTGCTTTTACTATTTTCGCATCTCGATTACCCGTATCTCGTATCTGCTTTTATTATCTTCGCATTTCGCTTACTCGAATCCTGTATCTGCTCTTACTATCTTTCTGACTTCTTGTCTCGTGCAAGTAGATCTTGTGCTGCTAAGTGTGCATCTTTCCCTTGATACAACACTTGATAAATTTGTTCAACAATTGGCATCTCAACGCCCATGCGCTCTGATAATAACCAAACTTCTTTGGTGTTGCGATAACCTTCAACGACTTGGCCAATTTCTTCTTGTGCAGTATCTACATCTTTGCCTGCGCCAAGCGCCAAACCAAAGCGGCGGTTGCGTGATTGGTTATCAGTACAGGTTAGTACTAGGTCGCCCAATCCAGCCATACCCATGAAGGTTTCTGGTTGCGCACCAAGAGCGGCACCTAATCGGCTCATCTCAGCTAAGCCGCGAGTGATAAGTGCGGTACGTGCATTGGCACCAAAGCCAATACCATCCGACATGCCTGCGCCAATTGCGATAACATTCTTCACTGCGCCGCCAAGTTGCATACCAATGAAATCTGAGTTTGCATACACGCGGAATGTTTTGCCGCAGTGGATTTTTTCTTGGAGCTCTTCTAGGAAAACTTCATCAGGTGAAGCGACAGAGATAGCTGTTGGCATGCCCATCGCTAACTCTTTGGCGAAGGTCGGTCCTGATAGAACCGCTAACGAGTAACCATCACCCAGCACATCGTGCGCGACATCTTTAAGCAGGCGGCCTGTTTCTGGCTCTAAGCCTTTGGTCGCCCAACAGATGCGAGAGTCTGAGGCTAAGTAAGGTTTAACGCTGTTAAGCACAACGCCGAATACGTGGCTTGGGACGACAAGCAAAAGGTCTCGGCTTGAAGTCACGGCTTTTTCTAAGTCAGATTCAATGATCAGACTTTCTGGGAATTCTATATTTGGTAGAAACTCATTGTTCGCACGCTCTGATTCAAGGCGATTCATATGAACAGGGTCATGTCCCCAAAGAACAACATTGGCACCGTTACGCGCTAGAGATATCGCTAAAGATGTCCCATAAGAACCTGCGCCAATCACTGTCATCGCAATGTCTTTACCGTAAGCGCTGTCTTGACCGCAAGCGGCTGTCGCGCGAGTTGTTTCTGTCATGCTTCCACCTAAAAATAATGAGGGAAATCGAAGAGTTCTTGAGATGTTTTCTAAATTAAGAAGAAAAAGCTCTCTATCAAAATACAGTGTAAATAAAAAATGCACATCGCAGAAGCTGCGATGTGCATTTAAAAGCTAAGCTTCTTATAACATAAGCTATTTAAGCGTTCGTTAGAGTTAAGTTCTACTGTGAGACTTAAGCCTGTTCGCCTTCAGCTTGCTGAGCTTGGTTCTGTAGGTAGTTCATGAACAAAGCATCGAAGTTTACAGGTGCTAGGTTCAGTTGTGGGAACGTACCTTTAACCACTAGGCTAGAAATCGTTTCACGAGCGTATGGGAACAGGATGTTCGGGCAGAATGCGCCTAGGCAATGAGCCAGTTGACCAGCTTCCATTTCGCTTGCAGAGAAGATACCGCCTTGTTGAACTTCACAAAGGAATGCAGTGTCTTCTGCGTTCTTAACTGTAACAGTTAGACGTAGGATTACTTCGTAAACGCCTTCGCCAAGTTCACGGCTTTGAGTGTCTAGGTCCAGTTTTACATCTGGGTTCCACTCTTTCTGAAACATGTCTGGAGAGTTTGGCGCTTCGAAAGATACGTCTTTTAGGAAGATACGTTGGATTGCGAAGTTTTGTTGTGCGTCTTGTTGTGCTGCTTCAGCCATTTTCTTGTCCTTAAAAATTTAAATTAGGTTTTGTTCGTCATATCAGCCGAACAAAACCTTAAAGTCATATTCGTGTAATCAGGTCAGTTTACTTTTTGCCTTGAACTACTTCTTACCTTTAACCAAAGGTAAGTTAGCTTCGCTCCAAGCCACTAAGCCACTTTTCAGTACGCTTACGTTTTCGAAACCTGCTTTAACCATTAGGTTAGCGCTTTCTTGAGCAGTTTGACCTGTCTTGCATACTACGATGATAGGGTCTGCTTTGTGGCTTTCAAGGCTACCAAAGCTATTTGCTTTGATATCTGACGGCAAAATGTGAACTGCGTCCGTAATATGGCCCTTTTTGAACTCATCTTTAGTACGAATATCAACCACAACACCGTTTTCACGGTTAATCATGTGTGTGGTTTGCGCTGCCGTGATCTCTTTGTACGCTGCATTTGATGTTTTGATTACGTTCGCAATGATGGCAACAACCAAGCCGATCCATACGATGGCTAAAATCATATTCTCTTGAACAAATGGAACTAACTCTTGCATGTCTTGAACTCTTATTCGTTATTGGGCGAAAAACTATAGGCGAGGAGTATAGCGAGAAAGGATAGGAGAATACAGAGGGAGGCGTTGTGGAACTCAGCGTTATCTCTCTTTCTTAGCACTTCGCATCTCGTTCACCCAAACCCAATCCCTAATAGTATCTTTCACATGCCGTCATTTCGTTGTTCCAAAACTGAGGAGCGAAGCATCTTGTCATATTATTCTCAGCCTAACGTAGCTATTTATCTCTTGCTTAACTATCACTTGCCGCCCCTCCATCTGCTCTGAGTCTTTTCAAATGCGAGTCAGTTTGCGACAACGGCTTACCAAGTTCGACCTCCTCATTGCGAATAATAACAAAGTTATACCCCACATCGCGACAGCCTTTCTTTTTATGCCATTTCGTGAATGGTTAAGTACGTAGAAGCCGTAAAGCCAGGTTGGTCGCCACTCTCTAAACAAACAGGGTATGTAAACCAGAAAGGGTATCTACACCAACAAGAGCTTCAGAATCAACAAAAGCAGCTAAATCAAGAACAACAGCGAAGCCCAAACAAGCCGTGCAAGCGATAAAGTCCAAATAAGAAATATCATCGGAACAAATGGTACGAGCCACTTAGCTTATGGACCCTCAACAACCCATGCTCGTTACTCAGCCTTAGCGGAATTTAAAGCAAACAGAAAAATCGACCCGATTGAAGTGCGTATCAAGGCCCAAATCCAATCCAAGCCGATTGGTGAGGATGCCAAGCAATGAGAACTCGGTGACTAAGATTGATCAAAGACTTATCTCAAAAGAAAGTTTTTGTGTAGCAAGGGACACCAATCAAAACTGAAAATACTGATAATGAAGATGAAAAGATAGAATCAAATTAGGGAGAGGGCACATGGACGATACCAGCCTAAAAACTGACAATGGAAGAGAATTTGACGATTTTAGAAAAGGAGATAGAGCGAGTTCTTAGCCTTACAGCTGAGCCACTACCTACACGGACTAACACGTAAAGAAATCAAAGTGTTATTTTTGGTAAACAATAACCAAAGCTTCGTATAGCTGTACCGAAACGGCAACATTTATCGATATAAGAAACGCTACTGTACTACAGCACAAAAAATCGCTACTTCAAAGGCCCTCAGTACTTGCTAAACGAACAATGTTTTCGTTGGGTGAGTAAGTGGTCACAGGCTGGTAAGTTAGACAAAGGAATACGCTGGTTAATACACACGTATGTTGCTAACATTGACATTAGAATGCTAATTAGAACCGTATGGAACTGCATAAAAGTAGCACCATCTTGCCTTTAGGAGCTAAACCTAAGGGCGGTAGCGTACCCAAATTCGAATGAATGGCAAACCTAAAGGTTGGACAAGAGCCGTTTTGCGGTCTTTTGGGGCGGTTTTTTTAAATTAAGCAAAATTTAGGCTTTATAAGGGGTGGGCGAAAGTCGACTGCCTTAAAATTGACCGAGAATAAACGATATAAAATTCAATTATTTAATTTAACCTGCCGGTTGGAAACTTCATAAGATGACTAAGAAAAAAATCCTTACGGTTTTTGGCACACGTCCAGAAGCCATCAAAATGGCACCTCTTGTTCATGCTCTAGCGGCAGATGATCGCTTTGAAGCAAAGTGCTGTGTAACCGCTCAACACCGTGAAATGCTTGACCAAGTTTTAGAGTTGTTTGAAATCACGCCAGACTATGATTTGAACTTAATGAAAGTTGGTCAAACTCTTAACGAAGTCACCGCGCGTATTTTGTTAGAGCTCAAGCCAGTACTAGAAGATTTTAAACCTGATGTGGTTTTAGTGCATGGTGATACTGCAACGACGTTTGCCGCTAGCCTAGCTGCTTACTACGAGCAAATCGTAGTAGGTCATGTGGAAGCTGGTCTTCGTACCGGCAACATTTACTCACCGTGGCCAGAAGAAGGTAATCGCCGATTAACGGGCGCGTTAACCAAATATCACTTCGCACCAACTCACACATCAAAAGAAAATCTTTTAAAAGAGAACTTTAATCAAGACGATATTTCAGTCACGGGGAATACCGTAATTGACGCTTTGCTGATGGTAAAGGGAAAAATTGATTCTGATAGAAATTTGAACGCCACGCTTTCTGCGCAATTCCCGTTCTTAGATGAAAACAAAAAGTTAATTTTGGTTACTGGCCATCGCCGTGAAAGTTTTGGTGGCGGCTTTGATCGTATCTGTGAATCGCTTGCTATCACTGCCAAAGCGCACCCGGACACCCAAATCCTATATCCGATGCATTTAAATCCTAATGTCCGCGAACCAGTCAATCGTATATTAGCTAGTATCGATAATATTCACCTTATTGAACCCCAACAGTATCTGCCATTTATTTACTTAATGAGTCGTGCACATATCATCTTGACTGACTCAGGTGGTATTCAGGAAGAGGCGCCTTCATTGGGTAAGCCTGTGTTGGTGATGCGAGATACGACTGAGCGACCGGAAGCACTTAAAGCTGGTACGGTTAAGCTGGTTGGGACAGATATAAATACTATCACATCAAACTTAAATATATTATTGACGGACGAGTCAGAATATCAAAAAATGAGTTTTGCTCACAACCCATATGGGGATGGCTCATCTTGTCAGAAAATATTGGAGATTCTTTATAAATGAAAATTTTAGTAACAGGCGGCGCTGGCTTTATCGGCTCAGCTGTTATTCGTTACATTATAAGTAATACATCTGATAGTGTTGTGAACGTTGATAAGCTTACTTACGCTGGGAATCTTGAGTCTATTACCGAAGTTGATTCACATGAACGTTATGCTTTTGAAGCTGTAGATATTTGTAACCGTAATGAACTCGATCGTATTTTTTCCGAGCATAAACCAGACGCTGTCATGCACTTGGCTGCGGAGTCTCATGTAGACCGTTCAATTGATGGCCCTTCAGCATTTATTGAAACAAACATTGTTGGCACCTATACGTTACTAGAAGCCACACGTGCTTATTGGAATAGATTGCCTGAACGTGATAAAGCGAGTTTTCGTTTCCATCATATTTCTACCGATGAAGTATATGGTGACTTGGAAGGTAGTGATAGCTTGTTTACTGAGACTACATCATATGAACCATCAAGTCCTTATTCTGCTTCCAAAGCATCTTCTGATCATTTAGTTCGAGCTTGGCAGCGTACTTATGGTTTACCAACGGTTGTTACTAACTGTTCAAATAACTATGGGCCTTATCATTTTCCAGAGAAATTGATCCCATTAATGATTTTGAATGCTTTAAGTGGTAAACCATTGCCTGTGTACGGTAATGGTATGCAAATTCGTGATTGGTTGTTTGTTGAAGACCACGCAAAAGCTTTGTATAAAGTTGTAACTAAAGGCGTGGTAGGTGAAACATACAACATAGGTGGTCACAATGAAAAAGCAAATATTGATGTTGTAAAAACCATTTGTTCTTTGCTTGAACAGTTAGTACCAAATAAGCCGGAAGGTGTGAATCAATATATTGATTTAATTGTTAATGTGACCGATCGACCAGGACATGATGTTCGATATGCGATTGATGCGTCGAAGATTGAACGTGAACTGGGATGGAGACCAGAAGAAACATTTGAATCGGGTATTCGTAAAACCGTGGAATGGTATTTAGATAATAAACAGTGGTGGATGCGAGTTTTAGATGGTTCTTATGTTAGTGACCGTCACGGTATTCCATATGAGGAAATTGAGCAATGAAAGGGATTATCTTAGCTGGTGGTTCTGGCACGCGCCTATATCCACTGACACGAGGAGTATCTAAACAGCTGTTGCCCGTTTATGATAAGCCTATGATTTACTATCCTATGTCAACGCTGATGTTAGCAGGTATCAGAGACATTTTGATTATCACCACACCAGAGGATAATGATGGATTCAAAAGGTTATTGGGAGATGGCTCTGACTTTGGTATAAACCTTGAATACGCAATACAACCATCCCCTGATGGTTTGGCACAAGCTTTTATTATTGGTGAAGGTTTTATTGGTGACGAAAGTGTGTGTTTAGTCTTAGGAGACAATATATTTTATGGCCAGGCGTTTTCAAATATCTTGAAGAAAGCAGCGAGCAGAGAGTCCGGATGTACGGTTTTTGGATACCAAGTAAAAGATCCTGAGCGTTTTGGAGTTGTTGAGTTTGATGAGAACATGAAGGCAACTTCAATTGAAGAAAAGCCTCTGAACCCAAAGTCAAATTATGCAGTTACGGGGCTTTATTTTTACGACAACAATGTAGTCAATATGGCCAAGCAAGTTCAACCTTCAGAGCGTGGTGAACTTGAGATTACCACATTGAATGACATGTATCTAAAAAGTGGTACGTTAAATGTAGAACTACTTGGTCGAGGGTTTGCTTGGCTTGACACTGGTACTCACGAAAGTTTGCATGAAGCATCTTCGTTCGTTGAGACTATACAACATGTTCAGGGCTTGAAAATTGCCTGTTTAGAAGAAATCGGCATGCGAAATGGTTGGTTGTCAAATGAGCAGATTAAAGCAAGTGCGGAATTAATGTCAAAAAATGAGTATGGTAAATATTTGTTGAGAATAAGTAATTAGTATGGCCTATTTGAGTCGTGATGAGATAAAAAAGATTGGCTTTCTCGAAGTTGGAAACAATGTCAAAATAAGCGATAAAGCAATATTTTATGAACCCAAAAAGATAACTATAGCGTCGAATAGTAGAATTGATGATCTATGTATTATCTCTGGGCGTGTTTCTATAGGAACATATTGCCATATTACTCCAATGTGTCTGATTGCGGGTGGGGTGCCTGGAGTAGTAATAGGGGATTTTTGTACTTTGGCTTATGGGGTCAAAGTCTTTTCTCAATCAGATGATTATTCTGGAGAAACAATGGTTAATTCTTTAGTTAGTAAAGAATTTAAAAACGAATACTTTAAAGAAGTAATTGTTGAAGACGACGTTATTATTGGAACTAATAGTATTGTTATGCCTGGAGTGACTCTTCAAGTCGGGACATCTATCGGCGCTAATTCATTGGTGAATAAGAACACAAGACCCTGGAGTGTCAATTTTGGCTCACCGTCTAAATATATTAGAGAACGAAGCCGGAAATTAATAGAGCTAAAATCTAAGTTTTTGAATGAGAATTAAAATGGATTCAGATAAAATGATTAAATTTTGCATTCCAACTCAGGTTGGAAGAGAAATAGACTACGTAATTGATGCTTGTAATACAAACAAATTGTGTGGTGATGGGTTCTATACAAAAAATTGTGAAGGTTGGTTTGAGCAAAAATTTGGCTCTCCAAAAGCTTTAATGACACCTTCTTGTACAGCTGCTTTAGAGATGGCAGCTATACTACTTGATATTAAACCCGGTGACGAAGTCATCATACCTAGTTATACTTTTGTAAGCACTGCTAACGCATTTATTCTAAGGGGAGCGTCTGTAAAGTTTATCGATATAGACCGAGACACGATGAATATTGACGTGGAGTCTATCAAGAGCGCAGTTACATCAAAAACTAAAGCTATTGTTGTTGTACATTATGCCGGTGTGCCTTGTGATATGGACCAAATCATGGAGTTTGCTCGTTCAAATGATATCTTTGTTGTCGAAGATGCAGCCCAAGCGATAATGTCAACATACAAAGGTCAGCCTGTGGGTAGTCATGGTGTAATGAGTACATTTAGCTTTCATGAAACAAAGAATATAACTAGCGGGGGTGAGGGAGGAATGTTAGTTATTAATGACAAAAGCTTTGTTTCGAGAGCTGAAATCATTAGAGAGAAAGGGACTAATCGAAGTCTCTTCTTGAATGGGTCGGTTGATAAATACACTTGGGTTGATCAAGGAAGTAGTTTTCTCCCCTCAGAGCTACAGGCCGCCTATTTGTTCAAACAGCTCGAAAGTGCTGACATGATAACCGAAAAAAGAATGTTAATATGGCAGTGGTACCAGGCTGAGCTACTAAAGCGTAACCTCAATAAATTTGTGAGGTTTTCAATGTCTAAGAGTACTGAGCATAATGCACATATATTCTTTATTAAGACAAATAGCCTAATAGAAAGAGGTGATTTGATTGAATATATGAAGAGCAAAGGTATTCAATCAACATTTCATTATGTACCTCTTCATTCTTCACCTTATGGAAAAGAAGTTACAGAATTCATTGGGGATGATATAAATACGACAGTCGAAAGTAGTTTACTTGTTAGGCTTCCTATATGGCACTCTATGGATCTAAAACAACAAAAAAGAGTCGTAGATGTACTTGAGGATTTTTATAAGATAGAACGAGCTAATTGATGCCAAATGTAAGTTCATCTATCGTATGGCAATTAACCGAAAAAATCCTGCGCATTTTCTCTGGATTATTTATTGGAATTTGGATTGCAAAGTACCTAGGTACTCACTTATTCGGAGTCTATTCATACATTCAAAGTTTTGTAGGTTTATTTGTTGCTCTTACTACACTTGGGCTCGACGGTGTAGTTGTTAGAGAAATAACAAAAAATAAAAATCAAAATATATATATAGGCACTGCACTGTTACTTAGGTTGATGGGTGCAGTGTTATTAATTTTAATATTATCTATTGTTATGTATTTTTATCCTCATGAATATACTTCTCTTATGATGTTATATTCTTTGGTTTTTATTATACAAGCAGGACTTGTATTTGAATACTATTTTCAGTCTCGAGTTCAAGGTAATATTATTGGGAAAGTTAAGATAGCTTCGCTTTCTTTAGGGATTCTTTTTAAGGTTTATGTCATATTAACTGGGGGGACACTTTTTGATTTTATTATAGTATTAATGATTGAATCTGGAATTGTATCCTTTTTGTTACTCATGAATTACTCTAAAAAAGAGAGCTTAACTAACTTGAAGGTTAAATTTAAATATGCGGCTGACCTTCTGAAAACTAGTTGGCCATTAATATTTAGTGGTTTTATTATGTCAGTATATATGAAAATTGATCAGGTAATGTTGTACAACATGCTTTCTGCCGAGATGAATGGTATATATGCATCTGCAGTAAGAATTTCAGACTCGATGAATTTCATACCGGTGATTATCTGTAATGTCGTTTTTCCGCTAATTATAAAACTAAAGTCTAAGAGTAAGGCGAAATACCTGATTGCCACAAAATCTTTACACTCATTAATGTTATGGGGAGCTATTTTATTAGCGAGCTTTTTTTCAATTTTTTCTGAGTTAATAATAAGAAATACATATGGTATAGATTATATTGAGGCTGCTTCTGTTTTATCTATATATACATGGGCAAGTATCCCTGTATTTCTTGGCGTGTCCAGTACGATTTGGATTTTAAGCGAAAACTTGCAGAAATATAAATTAATTATGGATGTGTTTGGAGCATTATTGAATATAGCACTTAACCTCTACCTTATTCCTAAGTATGGTGTTTTAGGAGCAGCTTATGCAACTTTAATTTCCTACTCGTTAACATTAATATTGGTTTCTTCTATTTTTCCTCAACTAAGGGGCAATTTGAAAATGATGGTAGCATCATTCCTCATGCCTATCTTTTCAATGAAGGATATTATAATGATTAGTCGAGATATTAAAAATGATATATGATTTAGAAATTATATTCACTAACGTAAATAAAATGACTTCATTTGTAGATGAAGATAGAAGTATAGTAGTTTGTGAGATTGATGAAAGTAGTGTTACTAGTCATAACGATGTTAACGTATTACTAAAATTACTTTATAAAAAATTATTAGATTACGAAGCTAAAAGCCTGCTATCATCTAAATCTAAAGTATTGCTTAAAAA